>CAZRLL010000140.1:3030-10431 GCA_964600735.1 uncultured archaeon | reverse complement strand
CCCAACAATATCGGGTAAAAGGTTCCAAAAAGGAAATCCGTTGCGATCTGGTGTGTTTTATCAATGGTCTTCCAATTGTAATAATCGAGGCGAAGAATCCGGTCATGGCAGGTGGAAATCCAGACCAGGCTATAAAACAATTAAATCGCTATCAGGATCGTGAGAGGGGAGCCCCCAGGTTATTTTACACGACAGCGTTACTACTGGCAATCAATCGAGTTCAAGCATTTGTTGGTACCAATAATACACCGATTCAACATTTTCTGGAATGGAAGGATCCGTATCCACTCACTATTCCCGATGTGGAAAAAATGATCGGGAGAACTCCCCAAACCCAAGACTTGGCAATTGTAGGAATACTTCAACCAGAAAATCTTCTGGATATAATCCAGAATTTTATTGTTTATGAGGTCGAGTCGGGGAAAATTGGGAAAAAAATTCCTCGTTACCAGCAATACCGTGCTACCAATAAAGCAATTGAGAGGATCCTGGAACATTGGCAGGAGACTGAAATTGAGAGAACGGAAAAAGAATCGGTTAAAAATCGTGGTGGAGTTATCTGGCATACACAAGGATCTGGAAAATCCCTTACCATGCTATTTTTGGCAGTAAAGTTGCGACGAATTGTAGAGTTGGAAAATCCGACTGTAATGATTGTTACTGATAGGATAGATCTTGATGGGCAAATCACGGGAACCTTTCAGAGATGTAATTTTCCAAGTCCAATCAGAGCAACATCAACACATCATCTCAAGGAGCTGGTGAGTAATATCGATCAAGTGCCGGGGCAGACAATTCTAACCACAATTCACAAATTCCAGGAGCAGAGTAGATCTGCAATTTATCCAGAACTGGCCAAATCAGCAAATATAATTGTACTAACTGACGAAGGACACAGAACCCAATACAAAGGGCTTGCCCTGAATATGCGAACCGCAATGCCAAACGCCACATATATTGCATTTACTGGCACCCCACTTATTAAAAAAGAAAATATTACCACTTCAACTTTTAGTAGTTACATAGACAAATACTCTATAGATCAGGCAGTGGAGGACAAGGCGACTGTTCCCATATTCTACGAGAGCCGACTGGTAAATCTCCATGTGGAGAAACAGATGATGGATGCAATTATGGAAATCGAACTTGAGGAATATGATGATGAGGACAAAGAGAAAATTAAACGAAGGTATGCCAATTTAAGAAGTATACTGGGAGCAGAGAATCGCATTCAGCAGGTAACGATCGATTTGTATAAACATTTCCGGGAACATATTCATAAAAATGGTTATAAGGCCCAAATAGTTGCAGTAAATCGATTAACAGCGACCAGATATAAGAAAATGATTGATGCCCTGATCAGAGAACAGCATAATATCGAGTGTGCAGTAGTTTACTCAAGCTCTCCCAATGATGAAGGAGACCTACTTACCTATCAGACCACCAAAGAAGAGGAGGAAGTACTAATTCAAAGGTTTAAGGATCCAGAAGATCGTCTATCAATAATGATAGTTGTCGATAAACTCCTGACCGGCTTTGACGCACCTGTAGAGCAGGTAATGTACCTTGACAATGTGTTAAAGGACCATAGTTTGCTTCAGGCAGTAGCTCGAGTAAACCGTACATTCCGGAACAAAACATTTGGATTGATAGTTGATTATGTTGGTATATCAAAATATCTTCAGAAAGCTATGGAAGTGTTTGATCAGGATGATGTTACCAATGTCTTAATCCCCTTTAGTGATGCATTAGAAAATCTTAGAATTGCCCATCAAAAAGCAATGTCACATTTTGAGGGTATTCCAAAAGGTGGTAATATAGATCTATTCTATCAGGCAATTTCTAAGGATGATGCAACCATAAATGAATTTGTTAACGAGTGTAAAAAATTTGAAAATACACTTGATATGATTCTTCCAGATCCGATGGCAAATGAGTACAAGGAAGATTATGTGATCACGGTAAAATTACAGGAATACCTGAGAAAATTGGGCAAAGGTGGGTTAGGTAAGGATTTCAGAGCAATATCGAAGAAAATTAAAGAATTGATTGATGACCATGTACGTGCAAGCGGAATCCAGATTATTATTCAGCCAATATCAATTTTATCTGAAGATTTTGACAAACACATTCAAAATTTTGCCAGATCGTCGAAAGCAAAAGCACTGATGATGGAGCATGCTCTGAAAATGGAAATATCTGAAAAACGGGGAGACAATCCTGAATTTTACGATAGCCTGAGCGAGAGATTAGAACAGATAATAAAGGAATATAAGATGTTACGACTTACAGATGCCGATTTCATCCAAGCCATTAATCCAATAATTCTTGAAATGCGAACGATAAGAAAGACTGCTTCCAATATGGGAATGACTGAAATTGAGTTTGCATTCTATAAATTGTTGAATGCACATCTAGAAAATGGTGGAGAAGGGTTAAATGAGGGAGTAAAGCAGCTGACAGAAGAAATGCTAGAAGAGTTGAGAACTTTTATTGTAGTTGATTGGAAATTCAAAGATGACATACAGCGAAAAATGCGTAGTCAGGTCAAGATTCAATTGCGCGAAATTGAACCCGATTTTAAGAAACGAGAGGCTTTATCCATCAAATTCATTGAATTGGCAAAAAATCATCTCTAATGGCTCTATTTACTTTACAATTTTATTTCTTCAAGTTCATCTTTAAACGATATTTGAGTTAATTTACTGCTGACTAATATCCCAGTAGAACAATCAATTGTGTAAGGAACTTTGAAAATTCGATGTTCATCATATTTACCTGTTTTCTTTGATAAAAATGTATCAATTACATCATCATTTCGTTTCGCAATGAATTCCATAGCTAATCGATCAATTAACCTTATTTTACCCTCTCTATCTAGTAAATAAACATGGAAACCTTTACTCCCACTATTTAAAATTGTGAAATCATATCCCATACCCTCTAATCTTGAGCAAAATGTATTCAGCCGTTTGCGAGCATCTTTTCTACAAATATTGCAATATCCTCTAGAATCAATAACATGAAGTCCTCCATGTGAGCCATCAACATCAAATGCTCCGATGAATCTTTCTAATGGAAGACCCCTACCCTCAAATTCATTCAACGGAGACAGCATACTTGATAAGCTATAATATATTTTTGTAGGAGGATTTTTTTGGTAAGAATAGTATTTAATTTCTGCCAATAACCTATTGCTAGCTATCCATTTAGCAGTATTTGTATATCTTCTTCTTTGAGGTTTCCATCTCCCGTTTGCTAATAAGAATCTGAAATGGCGTTGGCGAGAAATTCCCCAAAATGGTTTCCATGAAATGAAATCGTTATCATAGTACTTATGATATTCTGACCAATCCTCTTGGAATTTGAATATTTGCACATTCTCTTCGATATGACGTATGTTACCAGTATTCTTTACCACAATAATTAACTTATCAAACCCTAATTCATTGGATTTATTGGTCAGAAAATCCAATTTTTTCTGCTGTAAAGTGGTTCTCGAAATTTCTATCCCAATTGATAAGTCCAGACTCACACCATCAATTTCCGTTTCAAAATCTTTCCAAACCATCTTGTAATTTGGAAAAAATTGTTGATTTCCCGTAAATTTACTTAATGAGGTTAGTACACGTTTTTCATACCACTCATTTTTTGTCCGAGTTATGCGGTTATCTTTGTAAATTATAACCAATTTGTCATTTAAATAGCCACGAACAAGCTCATAAGGAGATTTGGGCTTAATCCGCTTTATAGTGCCCGCAATTTCTCGAAATTGCAACTCGGTAATTTCTTTTGATCTTGAAAATTTATTACCGTTTCTTATGACTAATCTCATTTAAAACCATCTAGGATTGAATTACATTTGGAACAGACGGTGAATGTTGGATTGTTCAACAAACCGCATTCATTACAGATCTTGTTATTAGTAACTAAACAATGATGGATAAGTTTTTGATAGTCAAATAATGAAGGTTCATCAACGTTGTAGATATTAATCAAACTTTGATCTGCAGTATTCTCTTGGGTATTCACATACATTTTTCTAAATTCCTCAAAATCAGTTAACTCCTGAATAGTATTCAAAATTAACACCGGAATGTCAAACTTCGATAAATTTTGGTATTCTAATTTTGACATTTCTGAAATTTTTTCAAAAACCAGCAAATGAATATAAAAATAAAAACTTGTTAAATATCGTCTAATTCTTCCGTGTATCCTCAATTTTGACGGCTTTAGCCAATGAGTTTTTGTCGATCTCTGGATTTTTGTATATCCCATTTCAGTTTCAATTGCATATGCCACATATTCTAAAATTGACAACAATTTCTTATACATTTTATTTGAACTCAAAGTAACACTGAAGCTACCAGGTTCTTCACTGAATATCTGAAAAATAATCTCCTCTTTAATATTATGAGAAATTAACAAGTTTCTAAGCTGGGGAGTGTATACTTTATCTCTATCTAAACTCATCAATAATTCTTGATAGAATAATGAGAAAATGTAGGTAATTGAGGCTTGCAAATGATGAAACGTTTTATCTTTTTCATGTATAAACCATGTTAATTCACGTTTATTATCCAGTATATGCGGAAATGACTTTATTTTCTCTTTGGTTGAAAACAGAATTGTATTGACATTCTTTATATTAAGAATTTGGCTAATACTACGTTTATAGACCTGCGATCTGATTACCGATTGATATGTTGACACATTCTCAAATGTATAAAAAAGTGAGGAATCATTCTTAAAATCTCTAAATTCTAAATTGTGATCCAAATGAAATTTCTCTAAATAATTATTCAGATACAAAGTATAATGAGCAACTTTCTCATTGTTATTTGCTGAAATTAGCTTATCTAACGATTGAATTTTTTTTATCATTTTTCTTAATAATTTTAATGTTTGACTATATCCTATGTTTTCAGCAATGTATGCTAGAAATGAAAAAAGATTCATCGGGGTTGAAAAATGGTATAAATAAACCGTCTTTTTAGTTTTAATAGCCTGTGTTACTATCAAATTCTTTCCCATTTTGTATCCTTGTCCGAGTACGTGTCTAATTGGTTTGGTAATCTGGTAAACATGAAATTTATCACGTAACAACCATTCAATAGATTGTTGCCAAATCGGGCTTGATTTGCCGGTACTTACGGTGTGTACCCAAAATAAGAATTCATCGTAAGATGCAACATAGTTTATTGATTCAAGATTTTGAGATATTTGCCTTAGAATAATTGAATAGGTTAGTATCCCGTCTCGAAGAGGTAATTTGTTTAACCACGGGAAACTGAAATTTTCTATTATACTCTTAATTCTATTTAGAGAATGCAAATTATCCATAAGAAGACGAAAGTTATCGATTTCTATGCTTTTATTCAGGGCTGATCTACTGAAAATTGCTGTATAGATTCTTTCATATTCGTCAGCCTTTATATTATCCACCCAAGATAGTAGGTCAGGACTCAACAAATCACCCGCTTATTAGAAGAACAAGTTCGACCTATCGGGAGCAGGGAAGAGCTTGGTGAAGCTTATTTAATATACTTTAATAAATAGATTAACCAAGATCCAGCCGTTTACAAGTTCATTGTCCTGACCTAAGAGTTTGGAAATTAATATACAAATAAATCTTACCTGCAAAATGCAAAAATTTAACAAATAAATGATTAAATATAATTGATTTTATAGAAAATGAAAATGCCTTACTATAAAATTATATTAATATTTTTTATTGTAATAATTATATGAGGGATTTTGAACAAATCAAAAGCATTTTTGATTTCGCAAAAATCGATGATTTTGACTCGCGTATAAAAATAGTGGATGGAAATATTTCCTATTTAGACCTTAGTTATTGTGAAATTGAAAACTTACCCTCGGGAGTGTTCGATACATTTCCAAAAGTTAAATCTATTAATCTGAGCGGAAATAGGCTACAATCATTAAATGTTTCACTTTTCAAGGAGAATTTACAGATTAATGCTCTAAATCTTGCAGACAACCACCTAAAATTTATCGAGAATGATATCTTTTTGCTTACACCTCAATTATCATATTTAGATGTTGCTCAAAATGATTTGAAATCCTTACCATTGTCAATTTCAGAATTAGGCAAATTAGATTTAATCAATTTGTCATATAATCCATTACCCTTGGGTTTAGCACAGATCTACAGTGGTAAAAGCCGAATTGAAGGGATCAAATCGCTTCTGAATGAAGTAAGGAAAACGGAAAATATTTGGTTAGATGGACGGACTCAGGAGTTAACAAAGAATCCTGAAAGGAGTGAAATGGGTAAGATCGATCGACAAGAAATGATTGAAAGAGAGGCTGAAGAACTAAAGCAAGTAGCTATAATTGCTGAAGAACGACGTAAACAAGAAACACCAGAACAAGCAGCGCGGATAACAGAAGAACGTAGAAGGCAAGAGCCTAGAGCGTCTGAAGAATGGCGCAAACAAGACGCTCGAAGACAAGCGATAATAACAGAAGAACGACGTAAACAAGAAACTCGACGACAAGCACGAATAACAGAAGAACGACGAAGGCAAGAAACTCGACAACAAGCGTTATTAGCTGAAGAACGTCGAAGGCAAGAGACTAGAGATACGGAAGAACGACGTGTCACAGCATTATTGACAAATATCCTCAAAATCATCCAGCAAATCACCCCCAATATTCAGGTTCAACTCACACGAATAGTTCAGCTAAGTAGTGGTAGAGCAGAGGAGGTGGAAATCTTGCTGAAAACCTTGATTGCCAACAATCCCGAATTAGGTCAATACTTGGAATTTGAACAGGTCTTTATCAAAAAGGATCTGGATGTAAGTAATGAGTTGGTTTCCACGTCAATTTCCAAGATCACAAGTAGTCGCTTCGGTAGTGGAGATGCCATGCAGATCTGTCCTGATTGTAAGGATATGCAATCGGTGATGATCCGACAGTGCACAAATTGCAAGGAGCCGTTGCCGTTTTGTGCCATATGCAAGCGAGGATTTGCCAATACGGACCAAAAGCTTGTCTGTCCCCACTGTGACAATATCTATCACCGTGCCCATCTCTTTGCCTATATTCAATCCAAAGGAGAATGTGCGGTGTGCAAAGAAGGATTGACACTGGGGCAGTTTTCATAAGCGAATACCTCAAACGACCTAGCTTGCTCAATATGAATTGAAGCTTCTCATACCTTGAATACTACAGTTGTAAGATCAAGTAGAAGTAGTAAAAACCAAGATAGGTGATTCTATTTTTATTGGATTTAGTAATATAGTTCTATAATCGATCTGGCTTATTAATTTGTTTGACTAATGCTTGTAGATATTTTCTTAGGAAACTTGTTCAAAATAGTTTATTTCAATTTTTTCAGAACATTCTCATTCTTCACAATACCCTTAACTT
>CAZRLL010000140.1:0-3020 GCA_964600735.1 uncultured archaeon | reverse complement strand
TTTTCTCCAATGAAAACGGGTCCCACAATTAGAACAATATAGAAAATCTTGCCTATTAAAATGAAATTTAGCGATTCTGCAATTAGGACATCTCAGGCCATTCATCCAATTTAAATTCTATATTTCATTTAAAAACCCGTGAAATCATAATGTTAGTGTCGAACCGTTAATTCTCAACCATTCCTTTCTTTTATCATGATCAACGATTATGGTTGACAGCTTACTCCAGAATGGTTTTGAATGGTCTTTGGTTAGTAAATGACTTAATTCATGAACAATCACATAGTCAATTATTGAGATGGGTGCCATAATAATTCTCCAATTAAAATCCAAGGAATCATCATCTTGACAAGTACCCCACCTGGTTTTGAATTCTCTAACTTTTACTCTAGATGGATATTTACCTACTTTGGGTGCCAAATATTTTATTCTATCCTGAATTTTTTTGCTTGCATTTACCTTGTACCATTCAATTACTTTTGATCGTAACTTGGATTTTTCAATTTCCTTACCTCTGGGAATTTGTAAAATGAATTTACCTTGGTTGAATGCGAATTGAATCCGTTGTTTTTCGTATTTTCTAACATCTAATCGATAAGATCTACCAATATAAGTTAATCTTTCTCCATTCACAAAGTCCTTTGATTTTGGCACGGGTGCTATTTCATTTAGTCTGTCCAATTTGGATAGTATCCAGTCTTCTTTTTGCAGAATAAATTGTTTAATTATATCGTCTTGAGTATTTACGGGGGCATGAACAGTCAATCCTGTATCCAATTTTACCTCAACACTAATAGTCTTGCGTTTGAGTGAGAATAAAACTCTGTAGGGGATTTCATCAGAGTTTAGATATACAACTGGCATGAGATATTTCTGTCTAAATTGCATTAATAATATAATATTATAACTACTTGGTTGATTCTAGAGAAATTTTATCCGATTTGTAACTGCAAAAATTAACAATTTTGGATCAATAAGAGATTTCAGAATTCCGAAGGAATAGACTCTCATTATTCCAAATTATTAGAGAAATTGATAAAATTGTCACTAATAACAGTGACTTGAATAAACGGGGGTAAATTTCATCTCTGAACTTATTAATAATTTATTAGATCATCTGGAGCTATCGGTTTCAAGAACAATGAAATTAAATCAGAATATTGATGACGCAGATTCAATTTACAAGTTCTTACCTGTATTTTATGAATATTATGTAAATTTAGTTGGAATAATGTCCTTTAGTGATAGTTTGAATGAGATTCTAATGAAAGATGCAACCAAAACGAGTATCCGCGTTTTTGATAATCAATTATCTGATCCGATTGAACCTACTGTCATTGAAAAAGGATCTACAAAATTGACTAAATCCTGGAAAGTAGTGAAAAAAAAGAAAAAAATGAACAACGATAGATCAAATAAATACTATGGGTATGATGCTGATGGCAATATTTCAGACACAGAAAAATCTCGAATTGACCAATGGATTGCTCAATCAATTAAGACTTTCGAAGAAAAAAAACAAACGCTGGAAGATGAATTAAGTAATATCCAAAAGAAAAACTCTCAAAAAAAATCAGTTAGAAAAAAATCTGCGCAGGAAAATAGAGTAATAGAGATAAATAGTAAACTTTTGGATTACGCATATCGAATAGAGGACCTTCAGGGTTTTTACAACACAGAATATACCTCAGAAGATTTTAACCTAATTAGTGATCTATTGGAAGGATCTATTAAACTCGGCTCTAAATCGACACCATATTCAGAAGAGGAGGAGGATACAATTAACAAACTCATGGAAAATAATAAAGACGTGTTTGCAAGACTTAAGGAAATTAATGTAAAAATATTGTATCATTTTGTAGAATATGAAAGCAAGATAAATCAATTTAATACCTATTATTCTGATGAAATAACTAATATCCATACAAATCTGAAAGAAGAGATTGCAGAATCAAAGAAGGTAATTATGGATACCTATCGACCATCTCAGGAAATTGTGGAAAAATCACAGACCTTAATTGATCCATATGATGAATTCAAACATAACATGGATATTTTTATACAGAATTATAATACAATTAAAACTAAATCTAGCATGCAATTAATTCACCCAAAATTTGAAAATCGAGATCTTGAGTTTTTCAAATTCTCCATCCAAGAATGGGAGAGTAATAACGAAATATTTTCCTTAAATCAAGAAATAATTGAAATTTGGCAGACTTATTTAGAAGACATCAAGGAAAGGACTGAAGAAGTCAAGAAATTATACGAAATTGAGCCAAAACTACTCGATACACTCAATAAGTTCAATCCAGAATATCAGGTTTTCCTGCCAAGACTTGCTGAACTATTGGAGTTGGATAATGATCGCGCAGAAGGTGCTTTGAAATTTACTCTGGAAGGATATCCCGAGTTGGGGGCTTACGATGATATGGCTCAGGTGTTTAAACCTGCAGATAAGCTGAATTTATATATCGATGATTTGATGAAACAATTTGCAGATATGGATAATATTCGAGCTGGTAAAAAAGCCCAGTAAGTTCCTTCATGGCTTGGACGAATTAGTCAGATTACAAAAATACTCGAATCACTCTGAAGCAATCAGAGTTGCAATAAGAGATCTTTTAAAAGAAGAGCTCTGACACGCCCGTGCTATGACCCAGATCACGAAAATAACAGATTGTCCAAATCATACTTTTCTGTCTATAATTTACTGGAAAAGATGCTAAGTTATTCTTCTTTTTTATTATTAGGATACAATTCTTTTGTCATTTTCCCTTTTATATTTGGCCAATAATGTTTGAGTAATAACATACATACAATAGCTATTATTATGAATCCAATTGATTGGATGGGATTATCTCTGAAAAATTGAGAAATGAAGTTATAAGTACTATTGATAAATTCTAGTGCATTTGGAGTATGGGTAATTATTGACGTCTCTATTGTGTTACATACCGTGAAGGTGTCATCTGAGATATCATCATAAACAAAACCTTTGGAATCAATAATAACCACTT
>CAZRLL010000139.1:0-10433 GCA_964600735.1 uncultured archaeon | reverse complement strand
TTATTTCGTTATCTCCGATTTTCCTTTTCCAGAATCCAGAGATGGCTTAAGAACTATACCTGGTCAAATAATGGCCGGAATTAATTTCTTTGAATCTCAGATCGATGATTTGTTACTCTCAAATTCAACTTTTGTTGATCTTCTGAAAAAACATGGATTTCAAGATGTTAATGCATTTAATTTAACGCCAACACATTCTGTAATTTATGGTCGAAAACCAAGTTCTTAAGATATAACTCATATCCTCCTTTTCTTTAATATATGATTTGCTAAATCTATAATAAATTACAAGATAATGCTTGAATTTCTAATAATTTTAATTGTGGCTGTCCTATTTCAAAAATCTATACGATTTTTATCCCTTAAATTATAATTACTGGTTTTTTTATTACTCAATTACATCAATATTTTAGATTAGAAAAATTAAGACAATTATTGAGAAAATAATGGATGACAAGGTAGAGGATCCGTTAATTAATTATTTAATGAAGAAAAAGATAATCTTAACCAAAATTTACACACCATTTGACTTGATTAATACCCTTGAATACCAGTTGATTAAAATTTTGAATATCAAGAATGCTTTGAGCATAAAAGATATCATGTCAAATTTCGATATTGAAAAGCTTATAAGTTCACAATTGAATAAACTTGAGTCCAGGGAATTAATAAAAAGAGATGAGGAGGGAAACTGGATTCTCTCAAAAGAAACCAAAAAAGGGATAGTTGAAGTAAAATCTAATGATCAGGATCAAATTTCAGAGATAAAAGATGAAGAAAAAGAAGAAAAAGTAGATATTGAGAAATTACTAGGAGAAATTGAAATCGATAAACCCTCGAAAATTAAAACAAAAATTCGTGCCGAGTTGATGGATAAATCTGGTGAAAAAGAAAAGGAAGAACCCGATATTGCTACCTCCGATATAGAGGATCTTTTTGATGATGTTTTAGAAGAGCCAATGGAGGAGTTTCTTGAAGATTTTGCGGTGGTAGAGGTTGTACAAAGTGATACTGGTAAACCTATTCTAGGGGGTCCAATTATCGATATCCTAAGGAACCAGGGTTATATTAAAAGTGATTTGGCGAAGGAAGAGGAACTAATGGAAGTCCCAGAGTATGAAATTTTATCAATAATTGTTAAAGGATATCCAATCACTCTCGAAAAAATTGAGGAAAATGCAAAAACCAGCTCGGTCTCTATGGTGCTCTCGAATTTAAAGGCTGATGATCTTATCGAACAGACTAATGACTATCGATGGACCATCTCAAAAAAAGTAGCTGAAAACCTTAAAGAATATATTAGTTCAAAAATGGATGCAACTAGGAAAAAAAAGGATGCAGAGGGATTGAAATCATTAATTGAACAGGATTCAGATGGTGAAAAACAATTTTTTGATGCTCTAATCTCCCTAGAATATATAATAGAGGAAACAACTCTCGAACAAGCATTAGAAATGCCTGATATTGCCATACTAAAAATCATCAGGGATAAGGAATCAGTAAGTATGGATGATATCAAGGAATTAGCTGAAGGAATCCCCCGGGTTCAGGTGACCAGGATGATCTCCAAGTTGGAAGCGGATGATAGAATTACTAATTTTGATGGAAAGTGGGAATTGAGTCAGAATTTCATCAAAATTCTTGTAGGATTAGATATCTAAAAGCCTGATAAAATTGTCTTGTGGTAATAACTGTGATTGTTTTAACAGGTAAGTAGAAACGAACCGCATAGATTAAATGGCGGAAATATCATTCACAAATAATTTAATACTGAATTCTCCTATTAAATTAAGAAATAAATTGTTCAGGTGTTGCGTTGAAGGATACCGTATATTATTGTGATTTTTGCAAGTCAACCAGGACAATTTCTATAGATGAAATTGAGCATGAAAAAGAAGTAGAAATTAGCCCTAATGGCTTGAGATTGCAATCTGATATCCATCGCTGTGCTAGTGGTCAATTAGGTGTAAATAATCTATATGTGGATATTCACTATACTGTCAGATCCTTTGGCCAGTTAAAATTACCTACATCAAAACAAAAGCAGCAAACCCGGGTCGCAAGACCAGGAATCCCATCACCCCGGGCAAAATCCAGTCACCTAAGAAAACTAATGATTACAGGAGTGACTCCAGGAGGAGGATTTAGGTTCATCTTAAATGATGAATGGCTTGATATATCATTAAATATTGGCAAAATTGATCCTGATGAGGAATTGGCCATATCGGTGATTTCTTCGGATTTGGGTGGTATCACATTAGTATACTATCCTGGTGAAATTGATTTCTCTCCAAATGTAGAGATGTGGTTGACCAGATTAGTTAATGCAATGGAAACCATGCTTCCTTCTAGGTTAAGTCTCATCATCGAAGCGATATGGTATATTATTGATTTGTATGAGAATGAACCAATTGATTTCGATAAACGAATGATAAAATCCATTCTAGCTAGCCACGAAATATACTTTAAAATAATTGATCCAAATATTTTGGATAATCTTGCAGTTACATTATCCTCAAAATATAGAGAAAAAGACTTATCAATGATGTTAAAGATTGTTGGTCAGATTGAATTGAATCCAGATAAATCCCTGCTCGAATATACTGGAAATTTACATCATGATCTTTTGTATTTATTATATTTATTTTTGATAATGGAAAATGAAAATTTGATTGATATATATCGTCCAGGAATATTAGATATTTAATTATTTGTGCAAAACTCCACGATCGTTATGATTTTGCAATAATCCCTTAATATCAACATCTATTAAACGCTGATATGCATAAAATTTTTGCTTAAACTCTTGTGAGAATGCGTTATCTGAAATATCCAGTTTTTTCAATACTTTAAAATTTTTTATAAAATCCATTGGTATTGATATTAATTCATTTCCATTCAAATATAATTCTTGCAAATTTGGTAGGTTCCAGTAGTTTTTAGATATATCGTCAAATTTATTATTCATCAAGTTAAAAAATATTAGTTTTTCAGCTGTTATTTCAATGGGAAGTTTCTTTATCTCATTATTGCTCAAATCCAAATTCTGTAACTTTTTCATGGAAAAAATCCAGGTAGGGATATGTTCATGGCCATTATTCCTTAATGATAAATATTGCAGTCTAGTTTGATTGAGTATAAACTCTGGTACACTTTTTAATTGGGTATTCCATATTATTAAGTCTGTTAAATCAGTAAGGTTTTCAATATTCTTGGGTAATTCAGTTAATGAATGGGAAATTAAAGTTAGTTTTTGTAATTTCCTAAGGGATCCAATTGAGCTAGGTAATTCGCTCAAATCATTTGATGCCAATTGCAGCTCTACTAACTTGTTCAATTTACCCAGCTTATCTGGTAAAATTTTCAAAGGATTCTTTATCAACCAGAGCACCTGAAGATTAACAAGATTACAAAATGAAACTGGTAAATAGGTAAGATGATTTTCAGATAGATTTAATATTTGTAAATTGAATAAATTTCCAAAATTTGAAGGTAATTCGGCTATGCTATTATTAGATAAATTTAATTCATATAGGTTAGATAAATTTGCCAAACTATCTGGTAGTCTATTCAATTTATTTTTTGAGAGCTGGATGGAATATAATGAGTTTAAAATCCCAAATTTTTCAGGTAGGGCGATTAATTCATTATTTATTAGGTTTAAATAATGTAGGTTCGTTAATTTTACGATACTTGAAGGTAATTTCAAGATGCTATTTTTATTATCATCATAATCGAAAGAGATATATCTTGAACCCAAGTCTAACTCCTTTAATTCTGTTAATCTCCCAATATTTTCAGGAAGTTCTGTTAGTCTACATCTAGAAGCGTAAAGAACTTCCAAATCTGTAAGTTTCGTGATACAATCTGGTAATTTATCAAAATTATTTCGACGAATATATAATTTTTTCAACTTTCTTAAGTTAGCAATCGATTCTGGTAAAGTTGTTAACTGGTTTCTATCCAAATTTAATACCTTTAAATGGCTGAAATTTCCTATCTCCTCCGGTAACCGGTACAACCCTTTACCGTAATATCTAATATAAGCAGGTCCAAAGTGTAATTCAATTAATTTTTCATCATCAAAACGAGCAATCTCATTATTTGTAGGTAATCGACCATCTAGATAACCTTCGTTATGTATTTTGTCTAATAACTGTTTTAGTTCCTGTCGATCGCCCATCGCCAATACTCCATAAATGTTAGTCCGAATTTCCTCTAAGATAGCCATAGGGATCAATTGATCTCAAAAGAGCTAATTCCTCTTTACTTGGAATTTCAGTGGTTGGTGTATTCTCTTGGTATTCAAAATCAAACCCAGTTACTTCTTTCGCCTGATCCAAGGACACATTTGGATGAAGCGAATCCAAATTCCATTTTTGAGAATTTTTATTCCATTTAAATACACAAAGATCAGTTACCAGCAATGAGGGTCCCCCACCATATGGATTTCCACCCTCTATATGACCAGGTCCACTGATATATGACACATTTTCTACCAGTGAACGAGAAGTATGATTTAAAGTGTAAAGATAAACCCTTTTTGCACATAGTAAGAAAGGTAAGCCCACACTCCCCGGTCCTCTAAGTTTCCAACCACCATTTAACGGGATTCCAGCGAGATTAGTATTTCCACGGCCATCGATTTGTATTCCTCCAGCAAAGAAAAAATCCAATTCCTTGATCTCGACAGGAATTACCTCATCCATAGACAACACAGCTTCCGCTCCGTCAATCCTCATGTAGTCTGTAGATGATGGAACTAATACTCCCCGAGGATTGACATATCCCGATCCTCCAGCAATCCATCTCAAAGCAGGTGCTTGAGTTCGCTCTGCCATTTGCATGGCTGCCATTGGTATTTCTGATACTGCTCCACATATCCCAAATTCATTATCTTTGATATCCCTAGCAAAAACTGTAGCAATCAGTTCAGCAATACTATAGGGATCATCATCGGATTTCCTCTCGGCAACAGAGACTTCACCAAAATAAGTTTCTTGGTACTGTTCTTCATCAATCAAAGCATGTGTCTCCAAATATTTTGTGTATTCCTCTCTATCAGCGCAAGATTTTAGGTAAGTTTTGATTTCTTTTGCATCATATCGATATTTACCGTGGGAGCTAGTAGGGTGTGCTGCCCCATAATTATGTACGATGTAATCTACAAAAAATCCAGGAATAGTTGTAGCATGTGGATTTTTTCTGATTTCCTCCACATCCACTAATTCATCACAGGTAACAATAACTGTTTTAGCAGCAGTCGCCATTAACCTATCAGTAACTACTGAACCCACGTGTACACAGTTACCATCATCCGAGGCCTGTTGTACATGAATCAGAGCAACATCAGGGGTTATAGCCTCTATGGCATAAACTTCCTCTTCTGTAAATGGATCCTTTACTTTTTTGTACAAATTACTTTGGGAAACAATATCATCATGATCATGGATGCCTGGAGGAAAAGGATGGAATTTTAAGCCATTGGAGGCAGCTCTTAATGCGTAAATAGGAAATGCTTCACAAACTTCAGGTGCTTCTACTGTACCTGCCTGTACTGCCATTCTAAATACCGGAGCAAGTCCCCACATTTCAAAACCAACATACGGAGCAAGTACTTTTTTGACACACCCTGCTCCAATAAGTATGTCAATTGGTAATCCTGAAGAAATTGAACCAATAATAGTAATATCTTTTGTTTTTAACTGGATTAATTTTCTCACCAATGCCATGGGTACATTATGTGCGTGAACTCCACCAATGGCAATTACTGATCCATCGGGAATGATTTTTTTAGTAATATCAGATAGAGTAATTACTTTACTTCCCATGAACTGAATTATTCCAAATGTAAATAATTGCCTATCTAGCCGTATACATTTTATAGAGTTATTAAAGGTAAATTTATTTACATTGAGACAGATTGGCATGGGGACTTCAGAGTAATCCAAATAAGAAAGATTGTATTATACTAGGACTGGCTGAAACTATTTGTAATGCCAAAGACTTGCTGATGAAGCAATGGAATGGATTGCTCCTCACACTCATGCCCCATTTCCCGGTGTGATAGAAACAATTAAGAAACTATCTCTCACCTACAATCTGTATACTGATATTTATGAGAAATGTAACAAAAGGAGGGAGCTAACAAAATTAATTAATGGAATTGGTAAAAATTAAAGTTAAACATGGTATCTTATTTGGCATTCTTGCTTTATTGGTCTCTTTGTTGTTATCCCAGGCAGGTATTGTCAATCCCCCTGATGAAGTTAGCAATGAATCATTTATCACCCCATATTCAATAGTTATTGACGGTGATCTCTCGCCCAATGAATGGGATGACGCAGAACATGTTATTCAATGGTATATGGATGCAGATCCTGAGAATTATGATGGATTTAATTACATGTACATCACAGAAGATATTGACAACCTGTATGTCGCTATTGACTTGGTTAGTGACCAGACGAATGATGAAACTGGGGAATGGGTTGGTATGTGGTTAAATACAAATCAGACAATCACTAATTCGGATATGAATTGGCATGACTCACTTAATAAAGGAATGGAATCATTACTCTTTGATGTTGAAAATAATCAGGAGATGCCATTCTTTCAAAACACAGGTTCAGAAGTAAGAGAATACTATGGTGATATAAAATCTTTGTGTGTCTTTCACCCCTACTTCGGTTCATCTTTCTAGATTGCTGAATATAGCGTTTATTGGCGCGTCCTGCGCAGGAATTCCCCAATAATAGAGCTCAAAGAGGTCAATTCTCCCCCTCTTTTGTTCTTGAGATATAATCTCTAAAAAGGTTTAAATCTGATTCGATCTCTAATTAGTCGATGAGTTCTAATTTTCTCTTTGATCGAAAAATGATTAGAGAAAATCCAGATGCAATCTTGAAATTCATTGAAGAACTTTCATCTGAACTTGAAAATTTCAGAACAGAATTTACAGAATTGAATACAAAGCTATCTGAACAGGATGCAAAAATATCTGAACAGGATACAAAACTGTCACTCAAATCAGTAATGTCAATTTTTCTAAGACCAGTTGCATCAAATAAATCATACAAATGAAACAAGTACAATTGATCTTATCCATTATCAATGGATTGAAATTAGTTATTCAATCATTACAGAGTCTTCAATTTATTTAACAACAATCCCGATTTTATTAATACTTGGCATACCATTATTTGTTCTCCAAATTTCAAATCCGCAAAATCTTGAAATTTAGCCTAAATGGGAAATTATATTCAAACAACCTCCATATAACTTAAGGATGCCCCGAAATGACTATTCTTATTATTTCTTCATTTATTAAGTTAACGTAGTAATAATATCTTCAATTTTTGTCATTTCTTTGATCGATTTTGTCTCATTAAATAAAATTATTTTCATCAAGTACGGCAGTATAATTTTTGCCTCCATACTTTTTTTCATTTCATCAAAGTTTTCCATTTTTGATAAATTTACATCTTTTGCAAATAACTTAATTTTTTTGTTTTCTGCAGCATTGGTTTCAAACATGAGGAGATGATTTAGCAAAATATGAGAATTAATGAAATAATCAATTAACTCTGGAAAAGATTTACAAACTGAAGTTGAGATGAAGGATCGATATGGAGATAAGTAAGAACATTTGAAAAAAATAATCTCAACCAAATCTAAAGTAGTGCATTTATGGACATTTTCAACGGCTACATTTAATAATCTAATTGTCAATTAATGTTTTACGGATGCTTGAGGATGTGATCGAAGGTACTCAATTGATGATCAGCGAGAGAGATAAACAATCCATTGGATCGACTGTATGGGGTGATAGTAGTCCTATACTCGACGAAATCAAAATTGATCAAGCTGAAATCATATCTGCGGAAGTTGAGATACAAGTTGAAATTAAATCAATGGAATTCTATTTAGAAACAGTTAGAATCGAGTTAGATTTTCAAAACGCAGGCATTCAACCGTTTCCTGAATATGTTCGAATAGAGTTTAGCGAACTTAAAGAAAGGGTGTACAATTTCGTTTTAGAAAATGATAATGCTTTAACTTCGGAAATAATTGAGGGGCTCCAATATGAACCCGATGAAGTTCTTAAGGCATTATATGAATTAAAAGAAGAGGGAAGACTGAGAAAACCAGATGAGTGATCGAACCCCTGAATTTAATGAAGGCGATAGTATCAAATTTCAAGCAGCCACAGTGTATGCAAGAAGTGTTTCTAAGCCAAAAATCTTTCATAGCACCGGCTCACACCGCACACAGTATGTAAAATGCGAAATTGGAAATATTGTTGTAGATCAACGATGGACTACAAGAGGTAATTAATTGTCTATTCCCAATCAAATCAAATTTGAAGTAGAAGTCGTATATGATTTTCTTGAATTTAAATGGAGCATCTATGAATTGAAAGATGGAACTATATTACGTCTTGTTAATATACCGAATAAGATTTTTCGAGCAGTTGATCGGGGTCCACAGGGTGAACCACGATATTTCTTGTTTGGACAAAATACAGTAACCGCAATGTGTGAGAAAAAAGGTGAACCCAATAAGTCTCCTTTCGATCCTACAAGGAAAGATTTAACTCAAATTGGCTTTGAAGAGATGGAAGAGCCTTGGAATGAATTTTTATTATCTGATGGAACGATTATAAAACAGAAGACCATTTTAACCAGAGTTATGAAATCAGAACAAAACAACTCATTTGGAGAACCTATTTATACTGTAAGCTCAAACAACAATATCCAAGTTATTCAAGGAGACCAATTTAAGTAAGATTCCGGTGAAATTATCTATTAAATTTATTCACTTTTGTAAGTCATTGTCAGTGTTCCATCTTTGTTGGGTTTTGCCTTTTTAACTTCAACATAATATTCATCGAGTAACCATTTTCGCCAGTTATTCCAAGTTCTTCTATGGGCAATTTTTTCTCGTTTTTCTTTTACTGATTCATGGTAATTTTTCAATGGGATTATTTTTTTACGTTTGTAATTATCACTTTTTTTAGCTAATTCCTTGTATTCCTTAGTACGAGATCCTTTACTCCCTTTTTCTTCAAGTATTTTATCCATTTTATCCCGGTAATTTTTCTCGATAAATTTCTTCCGTTTTTTGGATAATTTTTCCTTCACCGTCTTTATCCAAATCCCACCCAGTACCATACTCTCTTTTTTTATTTCTAGCTAAAGTCTCAAATGATTTTCTCATATTTGGATCCAAAAACTTTACTCTTCTGTTATGACGCTTTACAGTGGTTCTTCCACCTCTGGTTTTTCTTGGATGCTTGCGTACTACATGAAGATCCGACCGAAACAAAGAAACTAAATTTCAAAACCTAAATAATAATTTAGCGTATTTGAAATAATCTCACGTAACAGTTTGAGAATGATTTCCCCATTTTCGATTATCTTGGTTGGAAGTAGGTTCATCTAATAATAAAACACTAGAATTATTGGAACAATAAAGAGCAATTAGCAATCGTTGAAATTCACCTCTTGATAATTCAGAGAATTTCGAGTGTTCAAAAGAATATAATTAATGATATCATTATTACCAGGAATTATTGTGGGTAGCATTCTCAATTTTTAGTACATCTGCAATCGTTTCCAATAGAATAGAGAGTAAAAACAGCGAGATAAAGAATGTGATGCCAAATCGGGGTTTACGTAAGGAAAAAAATCTACGCAACCGGGTAGAACCATTTGTGATGCTGCATTCAAAAAAGAGAATGGAGCAAGTCTGGGTAAACCTGCCAATTTCAGCAAGTTTAGGATTCAAAAACTTGAGCCAATTTTGTAGACCTGAGATTTCCTTAATCCAGTTAAAATCTAATTAAGGGAGGTGAAGTATAAAAATAAAACAGAGCAAAGATTTAGGAATAATCCCATTAGGAAAGAAATATGGAGGTGGGCAAATAAATAATCGACACATTATTGGGGGTAAGTATTTAGATTTCATCTTAGATCGAATGAGACATGTTCAGAATTTATCTTCATTTGGGAGTAGGGAGGATTTAGAACATATCCTTTGGCATCTATCCGAGATTCCTGATAATTGCGAATCATTCGACTGGCAAAATTTGGCTGATTTCCAGCAAGAAAAAATAAGAATATTCTGGGAGATCAAAGGGATTACACTCGAATTTTTCGGTTTATTTGATGAAGCATTTGAACATTACAAGACTAATTTAACTATTTTCAGCAAGGAAAGAACATTTGATGGCAGCATAATGGAAAGAGAAGACGATAAATATAATTATGTTTCACTTAGTAAGGCACGAATGTTCATACATACTAATAATATCGATAAAGCTATTCAGTATTTTGATACTGCAATAAATGAGGATGAATTGATGGGCGAAGGAGTAAGTCATTATGAAAAAGCAAATGCCTTGGTTCAATTAGGTAGATTAGATGAGACAT
>CAZRLL010000138.1:0-10495 GCA_964600735.1 uncultured archaeon | reverse complement strand
CTAATAATCAATTTCATAATAAATAAGTCCAGAGTGTTAATCATTACAGGATTACTAAATTAGAAAGTTTTATAATTGATTAACATTTTATCTAACATAATAGGATTGCAATTTGAATGGCTCGAGATACAAAAAATAAAAAACAATTTATTCGACTTGAAGAAATCATATTGAAGTCTCCTAAAAATGGCCCTACACGAAATACTGCAATAAACGTTTCAAAGATTGAATATGTTGATCTAAACGCAAATCCAATCTTAGGTTGCAGCCATGCATGCCAATATTGTTATGCAAGAAAAATCGATCTTAGATTTAGAAAAGTACAAAGTGAAAAAAAATGGCATAAACCATTGATGTATTCAAATTTCTTTGAATTATTGGAAAAGGAGCTACAACGTGGAAAGGTCGATCCTGATCGAGAAATTTTCTTAAGCACAATGACCGATTTGTATCAACCCTATTCAATAAAATATGGAATTGGAAGGAAATTGATACTACTTCTCCAAGAATATTATTGCAAATATCGAATATTAACAAAATCACAGCGAATTGTCGAAGATAAAGAAATTTTAACCTATGACAAGGGGAAAGTAGGATTATCAATTACAACGGATAGTGACAATGAGGTTTTGAGAAAATATTGGGAACCAAGAACCGTTTCAATCCATGAAAGATTGGAAGCATTAAAAAAATTAAATCGGTTTGGAAATATCCCACTATGGGTATCTGCAGAGCCGTTCTTACCTGCGACGGATTTCGATAAATATTATCAAGAAATCATCACAGCTGGTGGAAATTCGCTACAGGAAATTATCATTGGTAAAATGAACTATGAAACTGGAGTTGACAACTTATTCAATTGGGAGGAAGTAGTTAGAATATCAGAAGAATATAGGCATAAGTATAAAGGTAAAATCCGTTTTCATTATAAAAAAGAATTTTGGAATTATTTGAGTCATCATAAAATTAACCCTGTCGATTTGAAAATAGCTAATCCATCTGACTTTTGTTTTTAACTTACAACGAATAATCATCCAAGCTCGCTTGTCTTTCTTCAATAATATCAATTAATGTCTCAATGTCAGAACCATCAATTCGTTCTATATATTTTGATAATTGATCAAGTGATCTTAACCACGCGGCTTCTCGTTTCGTAAGAAACAAAACATAATATTTGGTAGTACCTTTATCTTTGATTTCAAATTTTCTAAATGCAGCTCGATATGGGAGAATCTGACTCATATATCTTTGAAATACTTCTTTTGAATCACGGCAATGATTCCAATAAGAACCTCCCAAAAATAAGTCGTTCTTTAATGACTGACCTTTCGAAGTAGCACTCTCACTCTTTGCAGCCTTAATATTTCTCCATAATCCATCTATATCAAAATACATCATAATGTCGGAATCTGTTTTTTTTAGAAGTACTTCAAGAGTCGTCCAATTTAATTCCAGACCCCATGGGTCAATAAAAATCAATGAATGTGAATTTGGGATTTCATTTGTTATACCTACAATCTTATTTATCATCAAATTAACATCGTTCGGAGGAAAAACTTTCCACCGATCCTTAATCCAAGATGGCTTTTCTAATGATTCTAAATATTTTAGTCTCCTCTTAATTACTGAATTAAAGTTTTGATTACTTTCGAAAAGGAATAATTTTGTAAAAGGTGATTTGGATGCAGAATATGCACAAACAACCGGAGATCCAGCGAACTCTAAACTTTCTTGTCCTTCTCGATCAACCTTGTTCAGACCAGACCCTGAAAATAAATCTAAGTAATAAATTCGATTAAAATATTTTTTTGCAATGGGAGTATAAACTGGGATGAAATACCCCAATATTACTAACTTGATGGGAGAACATCTACTAGTTTTATTAAATACTTTTGGTGAAATAGTCTTAACAGCCTTCCCTTCCTGAATAAGCCATTTAATTCTTCGTTTCCACCATTCGTTGGATGATTTGCTTTTTCTCACTATTTAGTGCACCCTCATGTTATTTCTTTAATGCAATTACAATTTCAAGATACTTAGCTAATTTTTTGATGCGTAAATTACATTTCTATGCATAAATGCACTGATATATTAAAAAAATAAATCCGTACTCGATCTTCCTTAATATCTGCATCTATACCTAAAAATTGAATGCACAATTTAATATGGGGTTATTCTACCGAAATTACCTGATTTTTTTTGATTTTTACTTATATATAATTCAATTACATTACTCTGTAACCTCTTGGTTGTATGTATTTTTCTATTCGAAAAATATGTACCAAACGACCTGATACAGGATTATCTTCGCAGATAATTCTCATCGAATCTCGTGGTCGCCGATTGTCTGGGGATAATCGTTGGTTGGACCACGAACCAATTTGAAAGTTGCATGAATTATGAAAGAGGAAGAAAGTATTGAGAAAGAAGATGAAGAGAAGGAGGATGATGAAAAAAATTTAGAAGATCAATTTAATTTGAACGATTTTGAAGAAGCAGAAACTAGTGAAGAGGATTACGATTTTTTAGCAAAAATGGACATGTCAAATTCACCTTCAATAGTTCCGCAGGATATTGGGTCTGATAGGGAAAATTCTTCTGAAAATGATCGACGCGGTTTTGGGCTCTCCGATGCAGGATCCATCCATCTTGATGAAAAGGAAAACGATTCTGGATTGCTCGGGAACCGAGATGGATCAACAGGGCGAGATGGGAAAGATGGGGAAGATGGACACGGTATTCTCGATGAACAAAATGAACCAGATGAACAATCCGTGAAAAACTTGGACGACCTAATGGGCAGGCTCAAGGGTGATGAGGGCGATACACAACAGTTGGCTGAATATCTGTCGGGACAATCTGGTGGAAAATCAGCCAATCCGGTTAAGGGGATAGATTATCGAGGCGGTGGAGATGAACTTGCGGACAAGGGTCAGATTCCATCGGATAATGCGATTTCGGAGGAGCATTCTGATACTGGTGAGATCCACCCAATTGGCAAACGGGACGGTGTTCCGAGTGGTTTGGCTGACTCGTCAGGTACGAAGGTAAAGGTTGGTGAGGAATTGAATGTGGAGGGGGAAAAGGAATTGGATGATGAACCAGAGGTCGCTAAAGAGCAAGGACCGATATCAAAGGAAATTCACCATGAACCCAAAAGTAAGACAGATATTATGCGAGATATGCTTGCTAAGGGGATGAGCCCTGAGGAAATCGCCGCAGAAGTGGGTGGAAAGAAGAAAGGCGTGTTTCAAAGTCTGGGGCCTGAAATCCGGGAGCGTGCCAAGGAATATTTCGTTAAAGGGATGAAACAGCCAGAAATTGCGCAGGCTCTGAATATGAGTGATCAAAACCTTTACTCATGGATCAATAAGTATGATGATCTGCGGGAGGTTCGGAATAATAAAATGCGTAGGCATTTTGCAGATGATAAGACACTTGCCGATATTGAAGAACTAATGGGGGTTGGCAGAGGGACGGTGTCAAATGCTCTGAAGTCCGAGGTTGAACAGATCGTAGAAGAGATGCTTGCAGATGAGCGATATACTATACAGGATGTTGCGGATCGGCTTGGTCGCAGCAAGGATACAGTTCATAGGATAATTGATGACTTGGATTATTACAAGAGGAAACCACCTATCTCAATTGATCTGGATAGGATGGATGAGGAGACTAAGTTGGAATTTATTGAGAATAATTTGAATGCCGATAAAATAATAGAATTAACAGGAAAGACTAAACAATCAATATTTCAAGATCCCGATATCCAAATGGCATTTAAAAGCAATGCAGTCGAATTACTTACTGATGGTATGCCCAAACAAGGTATTGCCAACGAATTTTCAGTTAGTCGTCAAGCAATTTATCGATGGATTGGGAAGGCGGAGTTAGAAGTATGTAAGTTCTTGGCTTCTAATATTTCGGTTAAGGAAATCGCACCTGGTTTGCGTACTGAAGGTTTTGAATTGGGAACAGATGATATTGAAAAATTCATTGATGTTGCCGACCTTCATGAACGAATGGATTCCATATTGCAGGGCGATAATGAGAGTATGTGCACAAATCTGGAACGAGATGAGTCAAGAATTGTGGATTTGAGCAAAACGATTGCTGGACCGCAATTTGTAAAGGCTGATTGGAGGGCGATAGTGGATCACTTGAAGGAGGAGAAACAGCTTAGCCTACGGGATATCAGTCGTGAGATCAGTTCTGGGATCGGGAGTCAACTTTATCAGAAGACTGCAATGGAACTGGATAAATTTGAAAAATTAAAGAATCTTGTTGATCCGGATTTCAAATTCGAGCGTACTGTTTTTGATTATGATAGACATCGGGAGTTCATACTTACAAAGGATAGAGACACTGCCGAAATGATTGGGGTTATTTTGGGTGATGGGCATTTGAATGGTCTAAAAACAGTTTTTACGTTGAATCGGGTAGATGAGAAGGAATTTGTTGAGTATGTCACCGAGTTGGCAAAAGAGACACTGAATTACAAACCGACCTTTTACATACCGAAAGATGAGGAAGAGAAGAAAATAAATGTGGTGATTTGTTCCGCAGGGATCTCCAGTGCTTTGGAGGATTTAGGTCTAACAAAAGGTAATAAGGTGGCAAATCAAGTGGGAGTTCCTGAATGGATAAAGGAGGATACAGAATTTACTAAGGCCTGCGTTAAGGGATTATTTGATTCTGATGGAAGTGCCTTTTTTGATGATAAAAAGGATGCTAAAATAAAATATATCGATGTAAATTTTACAAATGCAAGTAAACCTCTTCTTAATTTTTTCCATAAGTTTTGCATCGATAATGGGATAAAATCATCGATTAGATATGATTTAGATAAAAGTAGAGATTATGTTAGTATGACCTCGAGAAAATCAGTTACTAGATTTGCGGAAATTATACAATCAGAGAAAATTAGCAATTTTCTAAATAAACACAATTTAACTTTTGAAGATTTAGGTCGAGGAATTAGATACTAATATTGGAAATTTAGACTTATTAACTTGATTTGCCTAAAATAATACTGTAATATTCTATCAGTAACACAGGTTTTTATATCTTTGAAAATGTATTGAAACGTAATAAAACACGATAAAACGGTGATTCCTATTAGATTAGTAACAGTTCATTTGCCTAGTGAGTTCTTACACGGTTTAGACGAACTTGTAAGATTACAAAAATACCCGAATCGCTCTGAAGCAATCAGAGTTGCAATAAGAGATCTTTTAAAAGAAGAGCTCTGGCACGCTCGTGCTATGACCCAGGTCACGAAAATAACAGATCGGCCCACAATTTCGACGTAATGCCCATAGTAACAACCTAGTCATTTTTTCTACTCCTGAATGAAATATAAATAATAGAAAATGATATTTCTATTTCACCCTTTATACTATCAAATAAATTTGTCTTAGATATAATAAATTGAAAATAACAAATATGAAATAATGAAAACGCGATAAGTTATGGCTATGAAATAATGAAAACATTCCCTATTTTGAATACGAAAAAATGAAAACGTGACATATATTTTGATAAACAACCTGAAGACATATATATTGACCAATAGAAGAAAAATTAATTCATTATGCCAAATAATGATGAAATATTGGCAGTTAGAAATATTCCACCTAAAGAAAGGGGAAATAGAGGGTATTTTCCAAGTAACAAAGTTGAAAATAGAATTGCTGAATATGAATCGCAAATTGAAAGAGATTTTTATTTGTTATTAGATCATGCACCAGATGTTGAAACATTCCAACATCAACCTTTTAAAATTTCATTCAAGGATAAAAACGGCAAATCACACTCATATACTCCTGATTGTTATGTCAGATTTGACAATGGCATAGAATTACTTGTTGAAATTAAGGATAATGAAACATTTCATAAAATAATGAGGTTAGTTGAAAATCCATCCAAAGAACTTTCAAAAGAAGAAAAACAATTGATCTTCAATAAAGAAAAGTGGGAAAGTGCCAAAATTTGGGCAGAACAAAAAGGGTACTATTTTGTCATATTAACTGAATCTGAAGTAAGAACTCCAAGAATGCTAAATATCTGGTTTTCCTTTGGTGCTTCAAAAGCTAAAAATGGTAAATATATGAAACCCTTGCAAAAATTAATAGATCAAGAGGGAACAACCTTTAACGAATTATGTCAGATTATATCGAAATTTTTTAAGGTTGCAATAGGAAAGGCTAGCCAAATACTCTGCTATGCAATTTATTATGGATATGTATTTGTAGATACATTTAATACTAAATTATTATCAGAAAAAACGATTATTCGAAAAAAGTATTCAAAATATGACATACCATTTCAACCTCTTTGGCAAGTAATAGATTCAAAAATAGATGAAAAATTTGAAATTACAGATAAACCAAGCACTAAAAGAATAAACCTAAAACGTAATATTAAATTAAAAAAAACATCAAGAATTGACTCAATTATAGAGGAAAAGCTAGAAATAATAAGCATATTTAATGATCAACCGTCATATAAAAGAGAGAAAGTTTGGAGAGAGAATTTTAAAAAAAGATATGGGGTGTCCTATATAACAGCATACAGATGGACAAAAAATTTTGAAGATTATGGTCTTGAAGGATTGAAGTCAAAACAGCATAAAAAAGGAAGAAAATCACCATATGACCAACAGGCTCTTGATTTTTTGGAAAAAGCTAGGAAAGAATGGCTAAAACCAAATGGGACGATCAATTCAGCATATGAGATATTGGAAGATATATGGAAGCATCCTACGATTAAATTACCAGGAATATCCATGCTTAAAAAATTCATATATAGACATTCAACTTATTCTGATCGAATTATCAAGCGATACGGAAAAACGAGATCAAAAACATGGTTAACCCCATCATTAAAACGATTTAGTGGGGCGATCATGCCTATGCAAGTTTTACAATTTGATAATACGAGTTTTGATGTATTTATTGCAGATAAAAGGTTTAGAAAAAGCATAGGTACACCTAATCTTACTGCGGCAATAGATTGTTACACACGAATGATTACTGGTTTTGAACTCAGTATCAATCCAAGTAGTAAATTATCAGTTCTAGAAACTTTGGCTCAATCAATACTTGTTAAGGATGATTACTTAAAAAATTATGAGAAAATTGTTAATAAAGACACAACATGGGACATTCATGGTTTTCCAGTTCTCATTTTAGTAGATAATGGAATGGATTACCGAGCAATTGATCTAAAACAATTTTGTTTAAAATACAATATTATACTGGAATTTGCTCCTATTAAGAAACCAAGATATAAAGCAATCATCGAAACGTGGTTTAAGACATTAACGAAATCTTTGAAAAATGAAAAAATTCCGGGTTATAGACCTCAACTAAAAGAACGTATAGATAATCCGGACCTAAAACCTGAAGAATATGCTGTTTTAACAATTCAAGAAATAAATAAGTTATTATTTAGTTGGATTCTAGATACCTATCATATTAGAAATCAATATCACGATAAAGTGCCTGCACCACAAATTAAACTTGAAAACGCCCAATTCGGATATACTTCGATTTTTCTACCAATGCCACGAGAACCACCGATAAATGAAGAAGAAATAGATTATATGCTATTAGATTGTTTGAATCATTTTACACGCATATTAACAAATGATGGTGTCCAGTGGGAATATTTATTTTATAATAATGATGAACTTGCAAATATTTATCATAGAATTGGCGATGGTAAAAGATTTACGATTATTCAAGACAAGAGAGATATTCGGAATTTATGGGTGGAAGATGAAAATGGGAAACCTATTGAGGTTGGTCTGGGTAGAGGATGGGCTTCTGCAATTGCTGAAATTTATGGAACATATCCAATTCACGCAAGTGTTTGGATTAAAGAAATTCAATCATTAACTCAAGGAAATCGAGAGCGTATCACTCCATTCCAATTTAGAATGAGGAAAGCACGTCATAAACGTATGGAGATTTACAACCAAGCCTCTAAAATGAAAAAGAAAAGACAAAGAAGAGAGAAGGAACGCATAGATGAAAATGATATAAAGAAAACCCGAAAGAAAGTAAAAACAATTGGTAAACAGAAAATTGAAACTAAAACTAAAACGAAAACTAGTGAAATTAAGCAATCTCCTAAGAAAAAAAAGCGATTATTATCAGATGACGTTGAAGTTTTACCCTTTGATGAAAAAAGGAGAGTGTAGATTATGGCAATAAATGATCAACCAAATCCATTCGATCATATTGAAAAAGAAATATTCGTATATGAAGCTCCATTTATTCATCTATTTGAATTTTGGAAACCAGTAATGGAAGAAATTTGGGATCTTGCTGTTAAAGTACATAAAAAACGGCACATGAATCGTTTAATATTCGGAAATACAAACTCCGGGAAAACATCATTTAATGATTTCATATTACCTCAATTAAAGAAAAAGTTGAAATTAGGAAATTATAAAATAATAGATATTCGTGTTACCAGTGAAATGACTGCAGCAGGATTATATAAAAAAATACTGAAAAAACTTAATTGGGATTATCCTATTGGACGAAGAAATCGTGAAGACTATGAACCTTACTTGAAAGAAGCCTGTAAAAAACGAAAGCCCAAATTTATTGTCATTGATGAAGTGTCAGAACTTTATGATGGTGATTTTAATAAACAAGTGAAATATATACTTAAAGGCTTTAAAAATCTCCCAGAAATCACTGGTGCAAAAGTAATTCTGATAGGTACATGGAAACTTCTCAAATTATTGGATAGAGATAAAGAGACAAAAAATCGTTATCCGCATGTCCAATTTCCTCGTTTTAGCCTGCAAGGTACTGAATGGAAAAACCTCCAGCAATTATTAAAAACATTGTCTTTACATATCAAAAACAAAGTAAAAATCGATACAAGAATACATGTAGATGGAGAAGCGATAAAATATTTAGCTTCAATCGCAATTGGTAAATTAGGTGCAATAATCTCTATATTTGAAAAAGCAGTTGAATTAGCCCATTATGATAATAAAGGATTGCTTACATTAGATGATCACATTATACCAGCATATCAAATTTTAGAGAAACAAGGAGTTCTCTATGATGACGATTATGATATAATGAGAGAGTATGGAGAACCTGAATATTTTATTCCAAATGAATTAGTGGAATGAATATGGAAGTATTAGAGGATTTAACTTTCACTAGTTTTTTTAATTGGTTAAAAGCAAGTGAACCTCATTTTATTGAGAAAAAACTAGAATTGATAAGTGAACAAAAATCTCACAATTGGGGTGAGGTTTTTATTGAGCCAAAACCTTCTGAAAGTCTACTATCATGGTTATTACGCCTATCAAATCAATTTAGTAATGAATATACACTCAAAGACTTCCTTGAATATGAAAGTGAGTATTGGAAACTTCATGAAAATATCGAAATTTTTGAAAATAGATCAAGTAGTATATTTAGATCATTGGAATTATTTGATATTTTATCACTAAGAATATTTAATATGTCACTTCGTAAAAGAGGATTACAAAAAGATCTATCAAGCCTTCAATTGCAATTTCCCAGGTGGTTTTCAGGTAATATTGATAAATATTCTAAAGATAAACTTTTAATTCGTAAAGAATTAGTCTATTGTCCAGTTTGTTGGATGGATACTGAAAAAAGATATTTTAAAATCGAATGGAGATTTTCTTTAACAGTAGTCTGTTCTGATCATGGTGTTTTATTAAGAAATAGCTGCTCTAGTTGTGGTAAATACCTTTTTTCTCAATCAAAAAGAAGAGTATTGACAAATATAAGTTATACATGGCTTGAAACTTGTGTACATTGTGGACATCGCTATAATGATAAATCAATTAATAATAGAAATTTATTAAATGCTGATCCCGAATTACTTGATTTACAATGCAAGGTTATTGATAATGTAATGGATAGTGAATATCCAAATCTAATACAAGATCTAAGATTACTATTTGGTATTAAATGGAAAAGTAATGTTATATTATTAAAATTTCTTGATTTAGTATTAGAATGGGTAGACAGAGGTAGAAAAATTAGACCTATCAATGGAAATTTCATAATCTTTGATATATGGAAATTTGAGTTAATTAGAAAATATAATTTAGGAAATCAAATGATAGAATTAAGACCAGACCAAATATTAGATTTAGATACTTTCGAGATTAACTGTTTCATGGATACTTGTGATAAAAAATATTTACTTAAAGAACTTAATGGGAAAACTAACCTGATTTTGCAGATGAGAACTCATATTGGATTAAAGCGTATAGAACGCGATACTTACAATTGCAAAAGATGTAATATAGGTTTTCCAAATCAATCTAAATACCAATTACACTACTATGAAAAACATGCCAAAACTGTTAATTGTAATAAATGTGATGAGAAGTTTCCTACTCTAAGTAAGTATCAAATTCATTTATTCAAGGAACACAAGGAAGTATGGAATTGTGGGAAATGTGGATTAGGTTTTACATCAAATT
>CAZRLL010000137.1:2582-10599 GCA_964600735.1 uncultured archaeon | reverse complement strand
CAATTGAATCTAAATATTATTTTTGAGCTTGCAAAATTTTTTTCAACATCATTATTTGACCCAGATGGTAGGAATTGTGATTTATTAAAATCATCAGCATTTTTAGTGTTGATGCGTCCTTCCAAGCACCTACCGATTTTTTGAAATCCAAGTTGTCAATTAACGAGTCTACCTGTTTAATTCCATTTTGGAAATCATCAACTAGTTGAGTAAAATTATCATCCACTTTCATTTCCTCCTGAGTAGGTTTGAGATTATACCGTGATTTATCATCGATGTCAACATCCATTCCCTGGATTCCTTCAATAATGAATTTCTGCCAAGCTTCTGTATGTTTTAATAATTCCCAACATGACAATGAATATCCTTCAATATGTTTTCTCGCTAATTTTGGACTTAGTTCTTTAAAAATCCCACTAGGGGATCTAAAAGCATCATGACCAACTAATGATTTTTTCATTACTTCTCTATCAATCATGTTGTGGCAATTAATCAAGGAATTATAAAAATAATAGTCGAATATTGAACATTATTTGACTTACTAAATATTTTAACGACAGAAATTGAGAAAAAAATCATCAGTTATTGAGTCAAATAAATTAATAACAAATTCTGAATTATTCTCCTTCAGACTTGTCTGTTAATTTCTATTTGTCATTAAGTTAAATCCTCTTTATTTTCCCGCATTTACTTCTTTTATTCCCATTAAATAATTTTAATATATTTGGAAGTTATTATATGATTATATAATATATACTGGGTGGGTATTAAAATTCGAGAATTAGGAATTGTAGGAATAGGTCACACTAAATTTGGAAATCTTGGTCGAGTGACCAGTAGAGAATTAGTGACTGCAGCGGCAAGAGAGGCAATGGAAATGGCTGGTATCACTCGAAAAGATGTTGATGCAATTTATGCAGGAATGTTATCACCTGATATTTTCGAACACCAAATGCATTCAGCTCCTGGGATTCCCGATTACCTAGGTATGGCCAATACTCCATCCACTAGAGTAGAAGCTGCATGTGCTTCCGGTGGTTTAGCAGTGATGCAGGGAGCTATCGCGGTGGCATCTGGTTTCTATGATGTCGTACTGAGTGTGGGCGCTGAAAAGATGACAAATTTACCGACCTCACACGTTACGGAGGCATTAGCCATGTCTGCAGATGATATTTATGAGGTTGCCAGTGGTATTACATTTCCGGCTGCATTTGCACTGATGGCCAGAATGCACGAGAAGGAATTCGGCACCAATGCTGAAATGAGGGCTTCTGTTGCAGTGAAAAATCATAGGCTTGCGGTTGAAAATGAATTAGCCCAATTTCGTAAGGAAATCACTATTGAAAAAGCTCTAAATTCATTGATGATTGCTGATCCATTAACGCTTTATGATTGTTCTCCCATAACAGACGGAGCAGCCGCTGTTATTATTGTTCCCTGGGAAAAAGCAAAACAGTTTGATGGTCCCAAAGTTAAAATTAAAGCATTTGCACAGGCTAGTGATACTATGTCGTTGCATGATAGATCAGATTTGACAGGATTTGACACAACAAAAATTGCAGCCAGAAAATCCTTTGAGATGGCAGGTTTAGAGGCTAAGGATATTGATTTTGCTGAAGTTCACGATTGTTTCACTATTGCAGAAATTATTGCAATTGAAGATATGGGTTTTTTCAAAAAGGGTGAAGGTGGAAAGGTAACGCTAGATGGGGAAACCGACAGAAATGGTCACTTCCCGGTAAATAATTCAGGAGGTCTCAAAGCAAAAGGCCATCCAATTGGGGCTACTGGTGTATCACAAATTGTCGAGGTGTTCAAGCAATTATCTGGTATAGCTGGAAAAAGACAACTCGATGATGTCAGTCTAGGAATGACCCAGAATCTGGGAGGTTCTGGTAGCACTATTGTTTGTCATATATTAGAGAGGGGAGATTAATGAGAGAAGTAACGCGTGTGGTCAAGGCATATGAAGAATCAATTAATCAAAATCGAATCGTAGGATCACAATGCGAGGACTGTAGTACGATCTCTGTTCCACCCCGACCGATTTGTAGAAAATGTGATTCTGACAAAATTGATATTACAACGATCAATGCGAAAGGAAAATTAGTTACCTGGACAGTAATTCATATTGCCCCCCCCAGTCATTTGGAAAAAGTTCCATATATTCTGGGAATTGTGGAAATGGAAAACGGAGAAAGATTAACTGGAGTTGTAGAATTGCCAGAAGGAACAGAACCAGCTTTTGATATGGAACTTGTTGCTGATTTTGAAGAAGGGCAGGAAGGAGCAAGTCGGTTACGTTGGAAATTAAGTTAATAAAGGAGTAGTTCAAATAATAATGCGGGGGGTGGGATTCGAACCCACGAAATTCTAAAATATCAGGACCTAAACCTGACGCCGTTGACCAGGCTGGGCGACCCCCGCTGTGGATACTGTCTATTTAGTTTATTACGTAAATACTAAAATCATTTAATTCAAATTATTTTATAAGAGTCCTCATATAAACCACAATAACTACTTAAATTTCAATTAATCTTTGTTGGTACAATTATTGTTTGTGAAATTCTCTCTTTTTGGTAAATCCCTTGAAAACGCAAATTGAAAAAAGATCGATCAGTCATTTAAGGCTGTAACTATAAGTAAATAATTAATGATGAGATCACAATTCTAGTCATATTCGTTGGATTAGTATCATGAGGAATTACGATCAGTCGATAACAAAATGGCTAAATAAACACGATTGGATTCTTCTGGAGAAGATTAACTTTCCTGAGAAAATCAATTCAAGGGAAGAATTGTTGCTAGGGATAATGCTTGCTCTATGGATTGCCAAGAAAGAAAAAGAAATCGAAACTTTAGATGACTTTAGTAAAGCCATAAGATTCCATTTTTCACACCATCCATCACCAGATTTGTACGATTTTATATTAAAAATAATTGATACTGTGAAAAATGATACTAATTTCTTAAAAATCAAAGATCTCAATGAAAAATGGTTGGCAAATGATTATTATGGTACATGGATTCAACATTCACTTGATAATGAAAAGCGAAAGAAATTTGCAGCGAATTACACAAGTAGAGTTGATAAATTAATTGATTTTGTTCTTCCTGAAACCCTAAAGCTTAAATCAATAGTAGATCCGTTTGCAGGTTCAGGAAGGTTAATCACTTCGATTATAAGAAAATACCCCAATAACAAATTAAACAAAATCATGATTAATGATTTTATGCCTGTGGCTCTTCTTCTTGGATATTGCCGTGTAATTCACGAAATGGCTATTCACAATATAAAAGCGAAATTAATTGCCCACATAAAAGACGGATTTAGTTTGCAGGGTAAATATTCTTTAGTAATAATGAATCCTCCTTTTACTAGATCTCAATTAATTTCAGATCCACAGAAGGAATTACTACAGCCCCTGATATCAAAGTATTCTCAATTTAATCAAGGTCAGGGTGGATTGCACCTATGGGCAATATATTTGGCAAATGAATTAATACAGAAAGGAGGTCTTATCCTTTCAATCATACCAACTTCTACAATATTATCGCGTTACTCAAAGGGAATTCAAGAATTAATACTGGATAATTATTCGCAATTGAAAATTATATCCTCTGCGTCGTATCGTTCCTACTCTGAAGATAGTGACGTGCGTGAACTTGTATTATGTATTACAAATAGGAATGAGGATGGAAAATTTCAATTTTCACTGGTCACAGAAGGCAAAAATTGGTCATATTTTAGAAAAAATGAGATTAATAGAGCTAATTTGAGAAATGATTGGAATTGGGATCGCTATTTTAGACCATCATCACTGCTCAAAATCCGGAATGAATTGTTGAATGATTGTAAATTATTATCAGGAAAGGAGGCTGAACTGTCAATAAAAAGGGGAATAGAAATGTACGGTCCAAATTTCTTTTTCTTTCCAAATAAAAAATGGAATATTAGAGAAAAGGATAAAGTCATGTTAGTATATGATAAGAAAAATTTAATCAGTCTACCTTCTGATCAATTTGAAAAAATTTTAAGGAAACCAGTTTTATACACCAAATTCATAACTCCCAAAATCAACGATTATGCATTAGCAATTAACCAAAATACCCATATACCAAATATTGATAAATATATTGAATTAAATTTTGAGGAAACAGAAATCGCTAAGAAAAGGTTTGGTTCAAGTTGGATAAATCATATACATACCCAATTGCATCAAAAACAACCTTATGGTCATCTTTTCCTAATTGATAAGTATGGAATAAACACAGCCTCCGTACTATGTCATTATACTGACGAAAAATACCCTTGCACTAAAAACTTTTATGTAATTCAGTTAGAGAAATTTAGATCAAAATTACTCGCAGCCTGGTTAAACTCCACCTTATTTCTCGCATTATACTTAAGTTCTCGTAGAGAGATTGGGGGAACATACGGTAGGATGCAAATCATTGACATTCAAGAAGAACCATTATTTCCCAATAAATTACTAAAAATACCTTTATCAAGTAAGAAAATTGAAAAAATATTTGAACTGTTTGATGAGGTAAGGTATGATGAGTTATCCTCCATTCCCATGCAACTACTATCTAAAAATCGAATTGAACTGGATACATTAATTGCAAAATTAATAGGCTATAAGGGAAATATGGAACAATTACACATGGATGTGAAACTCGTAATTGATGAATTATTAATCAGGGATAAAACAAAATCCAAACGTTAATTTTCTGAAAACCAAAATGAATTGACTTTAATCATCGATATTGATAATATCAATATCTGAAGGATTATTCACATGAGCAAAACTTCGACGTACTTGAGCATATGGTCCACTTTTAGATGTAAACAATGACAATAATTTATTACTATGTGCCCATTTATATCCAGTTTTTAGATATGAATGACCTCGGATGATTAATTTGAAATTATTCATCTTTAAAAATTTTCTAGTCGTACGTGGACCAAACTCGAAACAATCATATCCTCTCATAGAATCTCGGTATTTTATATGTTCGTCAGTTTTTGAAAATATTGGATCATTCCACAATAATTGTAGTAATAAATTCTCCTTCACGATCCATTCTCTTGGTAAATTATTGATCTCAGCGACCTCAAATTCTGGATGAACCGGAACTCCACCATGAACAAGGAATAACTCCTCTGATATGGCTGATATTGGCAAGTTAGAAAACAAGTTATTAAAGGGATCAACAGGCTTATTGGCGTTAACTAACTTCTGTATAAAACCATAACGGGTGCATATTTTCATATCTTCATGGTTTCCCCGTAAGGGGATAAAATTCAGATCATTCAAAACTAATTCACAAACCATTTTTATTACTTCTATTTGATGAGTACCTCTATCAACATAATCTCCCAGAAGTATTAAATTTTTTATCCCATTTTTCTCCCTAAATTTCATTACCTGAACTAAAGATTCAATATCCCCATGTATGTCTCCTGCCACTATTGACTCTCCCTGGAACGATCTGAGTAATGGTTTGTTTTTCATATATTCGGATGCTTCATTAATCAGGTCCGCGAATTTCATTGAATCATTCACCTATATTCAAAGTGATCTCTTATGCTGAAAATATCCTAGATTAATTTAAGGGATTGCGCAAAAACAGATTTATTTTGGTGTATTGAAAAACTAATTTGATAAAATGGATAAATTATACCTTCTTCATAGATACAAAAATGTTAATAAATTGATTTTTATTTTGTTTAATTTGGATTTGGATGGAACAAAATGCCCGCGCCGGGATTTGAACCCGAGTCTTTGGGATGAGAGCCCAAAATTCAATCCTAAATGCATACACGCAATGTAGGATGATTGGCCTGGCTACACCACGCGGGCTTAGTGATCATGTGATCTGATTTGTTTAATAAATTATGATGTTTAAAAAATTATGATTTTTCACCATAATTATTTACCTTTTCACCTAAATTACAATTTATCAAAATTTATAATCTGTGGAAATTTCATTCACTAATGATCTTATTATTTTTCCTTGAGTTCATATATCTAATAGTAGTATAGGCAATCATCAAAGTTATTACACCTATAACAATTAACTTTTGATCAATATCTGGTCCAAAATTTGATGATGCGCTATAATAATCATCCACCAGATCATTTGTGGTATGGTTCATGTTAATCAAATTCATGATTTGAGGATAACAAGCAAATAACGGAGCCTGAGGGGGTTCAATTAGAAATGATGATGGATTAGTCGTTGGGAAAGGGTCACAAGTTTTCGCATATCCTCCAACAACATACGGTATGTCAACTATTCCATCTCCATTAGAATCCGGTTTAGTCCATTCACTCCAGAAGTTATTCAAGACAAGATTCGGCTGATCGCCCTCGAACACATGATTATACAACTTATTTTCGCTCTTCTTGCCATTTTTCATAAATATATTTTGTAGTATGGTATTTTGGCTAGTTTGATTAGAAATTTCTATTCCAAATTTAAAATTGTCAGATATTTGGTTATTAATTATTATGTTATATGATGCTCCATAGCACCACCACCAACAAACTCCAGTTCCAAGAAAAATCCCAATATCGTTTTTACTTATTAAATTTAAATAAATTAAATTATTTTCACTTTGCATATATATCCCGATGTAAGAATTTTCAGTGATGTTATTATTTTCAATTACTCCAGAATACCGTTGTTTTCCATTATAATAATAGTTCTCAATCCAGATACCTATTTCATTTCCATAAATATCATTGTTCTGGATTTTTAAAGGTATTCTCAGTAAATCACTATTCAAATCATCAGAAAAATAAATACCTAAGGAATTGTTAGCTAATTTGTTATTGGTAATAAATATCGAATAACTATATTTTTCTTGGTCGTATTGCCACCAATTTCCATTAAAATTAATACCTGAGCCGGGATTATTAGATATTAAATTATTTTCAATTAGTATATCATGTGTGTATAGAATATTAACTGCATTAGATTTCGAATTTTTAATTACGTTATTAGTCAAAGTTATATTAAACGAAAAAATAATATTTATTCCCTCAGAGTTATAAAAATTATTTTTTGTTATATTGAGGTAAATTGAGTTCATAACCACAAATATGGAATTATTTATGAAATTAGAATTGACAATATCTATCCCATGAGAAGCAAATATGTCAAGATAAGTATGTTCAAAAGTCGCGTTCAAAACAGTGATATTATTGCTGTAGTATAAGGTTAACGCAAAATTAACGCTTTCTATGACCATAGAATTGCATCCAACAAGATACAACTGTCCAATCAGTTCACTAAAATCACAATCACCTCCATTCCTTATAATGAAAGGTCTACCGTTAATTGTATTATTCTTAAAAAAAAACCCGGAAAGACGAAATATCATCATATTTGGCCCAGTACCTTCTTCTGGTAATCCTGAGATCTCTGATATTGTAGTGATGTTTAAAAAAACAAAACTCGATTCCATGGTATTATAAGTTACATTTGAATACCAAGAAAATTCATCGAATTCAATGCCGTGGAACGTATTTAATAAAGTATTATTCGATATCTGTATATCTCTCGATCGAACTGTAAGAACACCCTTTTTTCTAGCATTGTCAATAAAATTATTTGCTATTGTTATATTCCAACTCTTTATTACTTCTATTCCAATGAAACCTATGTCAATAAATCTACTGTCATTTACTAATACTCCATTACAATAAAGTAATGTTAGACCCACGGAAACTTTAGAAAAATCTACATGATTAATATTGATTAAGTTGCTATTTATCAATATAATTTGGCCAACTGATCCATTTATTGTCTCATTTATTTTATTTTCCAAATAAATTATTGGTTTATGGCATTCCTTGGATAACAAGGAACGAATGTTCTTGAACGCACGGTATCTTGTGCATACATATGTGCTGGGTAATTTTGAATGCAACAACCATGGTTTCCGAGGTTCCCCCTTCATTATTTGAAGATTTTCCTGGATAAAAACCCACTAATTCTAGATGCA
>CAZRLL010000137.1:0-2572 GCA_964600735.1 uncultured archaeon | reverse complement strand
TTGGCCAACTGATCCATTTATTGTCTCATTTATTTTAGTATCCAAATAAATTATTGGTTTATCGTTCACTGTGTTATTATTAACTGATTTCTGAAAGTAATATCCATGATCATTCGCATAATCCCACTCGTAAATTTTATCCCCTATATCACTGGAGGGATCATTCCATCCTCCTAGAATAATACCATTGTTTACAAATACGTTATCATCAATAGTATTACTTGGTGATTTGTTTATTACAAACCCATAGATATTGTCAATAAATAAATTACCTGTAACTATGCTTTTTTGAAAGGTTTTAAAGACAATCCCTGCAGAATTCTCAATAAACGTATTATTTTGATATAAATTATTTCCCTCATGCATTTCATAATAGTTAATTGAACCTTCTTCATAGATCCCAACACTATTATCTTGAAAAAGATTATGAGCGATAAAATTATTTGATCCAGATGCTTCACAACCATAACAATCACCCCAATGATTGATACGTATGCCGAATTCATAACCTGTTACAAAATTATGTGTAATTATATTATATCGTCCATTAATTTCCATTGCAAAACTTGGACCAGTATCTTGAACTTTTTTTATCTTATTTTGTTGTATTACATTGTCAAATGATCCCTCATTTGTATATATACGACCATTAATCATTGTATTATTGGTTATGTGGTTATTTGATTGGATATTTATCGATATATTTGTGAGGAAATTTCCAGTGATTGAATTTTCATTATCTAGGTATATTGTGTTCCAATGATCAGGTGAAATAATGGAATTATTGTATATATTTGCATCCCTCAAATTATTGTTTCCTTGATTGGACCATATGATGTTTAATGGATTTTCTGCTATGATCTCATTCTCACCAAGGTCAATAGAGATTACAGTTTGAGTTGTTAGCCCCGCATAAGCCGAATTTAGTGTATTATTGAATAATTTAATATGATTAGAGGATCTTATAAAAACTGATATATCACCCCCAATGATCACATTATTACGAATTTCTAAATAGTAGGATCCAATATTTCTGATGTCTATTCCTATACTATAGTTTTCTGAATAATTCTCATCATAGAAAATCTGATGCTGATTGATTGGTTCAATGTAGTATCCCTCGATAATAAATGGATTAAACTCTGTCCCCCTACCAGACCAACTCTCTTGATCAACCCGTGCCAATAGCTGAGAAATAGATGTAATATTGATCTGATCATGTCTTTCAAAATTCTCATAAGATGGTTGATTTTGTATTGTTAATTCAACATTATCTGTATTCTTTTCGGATAAAATTGGTAAATGAGGATCAATGATATCATTGCTAGACGTCGGTAGGACCACTATAGAAGAAATTATCAGGCTTGTTGCGGTTAATACAATTAGTAATCTGGATAAATAGTCACACTGCAATGATATCTCACTCCTTGGGAAGAATTTTAGATGCCATTACATACCCATCACGGAAGATAATAATTGAATAGAATATTAATGCGGGAATAGATAAAAAATACCAAATAATGGGATTCAAACTGTAGTTATATAATATAAACCCTGTTACTGCAAGAATTAACATGGAAATACTAATAATTATTGTTTTAGGAATCCATAGTTTCAAATATCGAAGTTTACGTTTTAATTTTATTATCTCTTCATCTCCAAAATCAATCCCGTACTGTCCTTGTTCATTTATATTGATTAAATTTGATTTCAATAATTCTTCTAAATGCTTTGTAGATAATTCATGAGTGGTAATTTTCATTTCCACCTGAACTGAATTAATACTGTGATTTCCAGGGTTAGTAATGAAAAATTCGTATATTTCAAGTGATTTTCCCTTAATTCCTTTTGGTATGGGAGATTTTTTCATTGCTGATTTATTCGATATTACATTCATTTCATGAGGTGATGCAGAACTAATACCTGGATAGGTATCCCTATCTTCATTCCTGCTCATCGTTTTCAATCTCCCTTCCGGAAATGTTTGTAATATGGACATAAATATAAATGGTAAAGTTATCTAAGGAATTGAACAGATTAAATGACATACTACGGATCATATGACTCTCACGATCCAGCTGGGAGGACGATACAATATATAACAATTCAGTTCGGCTGTCTTCAGCATTAAATCTATTCCCAATAGAATATGAAATGCCATTTTTTTTAGAAATAAAGGAATAAATTTGGGATTCATCAACAGGATCCACAAAAACCTCTCCAAAAATATGTTTAATTGCAGAACTAGGTACATTATTATCACCTGATTCTTCAAGTATCTCCCAAATTGAACCTGTAAGCATAAATAATGATAAACCCTCTACTGGTGTAATCGAGTTTCCATTATTGAGCAATAACTCTGGTTTTACGCCATAATTTTGACGATAAGCAGAAAATGTTAGGGCTATTCTTTCCTCAAACCATCCTCGATTAATATAACTGTTAAACACGTGAAAATTATTCTTAGAAAAATGTGTGTGGTTACTCACATATGCAATTGAACGTAAATTTATCGGTTTTCTATAATGATTGGGATAGGTTAAATTTAGTGGGAAAATCAACCCGTCTAATT
>CAZRLL010000136.1:0-10640 GCA_964600735.1 uncultured archaeon | reverse complement strand
ATTCCTTCCCTGCTTCCCTAATAAAGTATACCTCGACATATTAGTTAAAGTTCTTCTTTATAGTATATTGAGAATATATATTTGTTTCAAATTCGATGAAAATTCAAAAAAATCCTTTTAGGGTGCAATAAAATATGGGCAATATCTAGGCCATTTGCAGATATTTTTTTGTATATTTCAAGCCACGTATCATCTAATGAGCTTCCTTCACACGATGGGTGGAAGTACTCTGGGAAAGAATTTTTGGAAATATATAAAGATTCAATTGTAAATAACGAGATATTTGATTTGATTATTATGGATCTGACCATTCCTGGTGGATTAGGGGGGAAAAAAACAATCAAACTCCTTCGCCAGATCGATTCAACGATTAAGGTTATTGTTTCTAGTGGATACAGTGATGATCCCATAATGGCTAACTATAAAGATTATGGATTTAATGCAGTATTGCCAAAACCCTATTCAATATCTCAACTCAAACAGACGATATCAAAACTGATAATAAATTAATTATCTGAAATAATTGTACAATCGGGCTTATATTTCAAACCTGGTAAGAAATTAGTAATTTGATATCTAACGATGATTTGAGGTCAGATTATTATAAACAACCCCATCAAGCGTCGTATCATCGTTTTTCATAGAGGAAAGCAAATCTTATATATGACGATTCATATAGCTTATTGGGGAAGAGCAATCTTTCCTGAACAATTTACAACATAGTTCCTGTAAAAAAGCAGTCAAATTACTAGTAATTTGTGCATCTAGCAAATAAGGCGATGAAAGAGTGCAATGAAATCAGGTGAATCTCAATTTAAAATAACTAGTAATTTGAAAAATACCACCACCAACAATGAAATAGAGGATCTACTAAAATGGAGCACACAAAACCTCGCAGATAATAAAAATAGTATGGCTTTGGAGCTTGCTCAGAAGGCAGAAATTAACAGTAAAAAATCAAATAAAATTTCAGCAGTGTTAAGGTCTATTCTCCTACAGGTTCGTTCGCTATATAAATTAAATAAATTCGATATCAGTCTAGAGAAGATAACTGAAGGTGAGCAAATTTTGGACCGGATGGAATACAAGAATACTCAGAGGGATAAACGAGTAGAACTGATTATGTTGAAGGGCGATGCTTACGCTGGATTAGGAGAGCTGGACAAAGCCATATCTACATATAAATTAGTACAAAACATGAATAACGAATAAATATGATTTAGAATAATTAATTAGACATCCATTACTTTCACATTAAAACGGGGGACAAGAATTATTCTATCTTATTACAATAGAAAAATAGTGAGATCCTATATATACTTAAATTACCCTATTTACTATAGGATAAATTGATCCTATTGATTTACACCCGACATAAAATAGAGTTAATGGTATAAATCTCGATGCAATAGGTTTATTGTTTGGTGTTGATCAATAGATCAAGTATCTGAAGTTTATTATTTTTGGATTATGCCCACAAATTAATAAAAAAGATTCTTGGAACGAGTAAACTTTATCATACCGATTTGTTTATAGGAGTGCCTACGTATAATGTTTTTACTAGTGATAACCGAGAGTAAATCAGCGAACAACTGGCTAGAAGTTGATATGGATGGTCTAAAAGAAATTTCTTCGAAAAAAAACATTATTCGAGAATTGGTTTCTAACATTTTGGACGAACAACCAAATGGAGCAACATCTGGTAGTATTGGTATTTATGATGACCATATTTTGGCAATTGATGATTCTCCTTCCGGATTTCTGGATCTACGTGATTCATTTACCCTCTTCAGAAGCACTCCCAAAAGGCATAAGGCTGAAGTTCGAGGAAGGTTCAATCAAGGAGATAAAATGATCCTTGCACATTGTAAATCTGCGGAGGTGAAAAGCACTACAGGAACTATAATATTTAATGAGGATGGTACAAGGAAATTAAATCCTTACAAAATTACTTCAAGAGGTTCTCAACTCAAATTTTACATAGACTTAACCTCAAAGGAGAAAACTGAGTTTCATACTTTCTTGCAACATATTAAATTACCACCAGATTTTACCATTAATATCTTATCACAGAATAATCAAATGATAACCAATCAACTACCAATTGCAGTTGCTGATGCAGTTTTACCAACTTGGTATATGGAACAAAATACTCGAAAAATTATTAGCCGTAGAAAAACGAATGTGTTAATTTATAAGGAAAAAGAGGCGTGGGTGTATGAATTAGGTATTCCAATTCAAAAAATTGAGGATCGGTTTTCCTATGATGTGGGACAGAAAATACCTTTAGACATGAATCGCGATACAATTAAGGATAAATATCTGAGAGAATTACGAGGAGCATGTGCAAATGTCATAATTAAGCTCTTGCATGAAGAAGATCTGGGTGAATTATGGGTTCAGGAGGCATTAAATTCTAAAAATATCAAGGATAAGGCATTTAAACAATTATTTAATAAAAAATACCCTAATTCAGTCCTTTGGTCATCAGATTCTGAATCCAACGAGCGAGCACTTGCTAACGGTAGACAAATAATCCACTCCAGAACACTACCAAAAAGTGTAAGAGAACGAGCAAAGAAAAAAAATATTATTCAAACCAGTAAAAAATTGTTCCCTGAGCTTGGTAAGAATAATAAAAAATCAATTACCCTTGATACCGACGATTTAACCACATCAATGAAATGGGTAGAAAATCTCTGCAAAGCACTTGCCAAGAGGACACTAAGAATCGATTTGAAGGTAGTATTCAAAGAAGACAAATTATCCGCTGGAACATTAGCTACATTTGCTCGTCATAATAATCAACTTACTTTTAATGTTTATTCTAGGGAAAAACTAGTCAAACTTCATTGGATACAGATCACGTAAAATTATGAACTGTAGATGTAAGATCGTTGATCAACATTCCTAAAGATCCATTATAATCCACTCTGAATTTATCCTTATATTCTATATTGTCATGATTTTTATCAACTAGCCAGGTTTTAATACCAACTGTGCTTGCACTCATATCATATAGCATATCATTTCCAACCATAAGCACCTTTTCCGCTTTTACATCAGCAATCTCTAATAAATTACGAAAGTACTTTGGATTAGGTTTCATATTGGTAGAATTTTCTGCGTGAGAAATATAGTAGAAATCATCAATGTTTAGATTTGCCCATGATAAACGTTCTTTCGTTACAATTTTCGGAAATACTGGTTGTGTAGCTAATATTAGTTTAATATCTAGTTCTTTGGCTGTCTTTACTAGAACCTGTGCTTTTGGGATGGGTTCGCAATATTTTTTAAATGTAGGAAAATCATTTGAATAAAACTTTCGGAATATTCGAATTGTTTCATCTAAAGGGAATCCGCTAATTGAGCTGAATCTTTTTAAAAATGCTTCTAGGTTTGTAATTATATCGTGATCATGTTGTAACATAACCTTCATACTTTCCTTAAAAAATTGAAAAAATGCATCTGCTTCAATTTTATCATTAAAATGAGATAATACTTTTTTTGGGATATACTCATTAAATACTTGATTGGGGATTTGTAACAAAGTGTTATCAAAATCCAACATTAAAAAATCAAAGTCCATTTATCATCATTTCATAGGATTAATACTCTATTTTTTACATTTTAGTTAAGCTATAATCCACTTTTTACATTTCTGTTAATCCATTAAGCACCCAATCAGCTACATCTCTAGCGACAGCATTTCGTTCATCTTCTGGGACATCATCAATGCTGAAAATATCAGAATATTATCGATGGTGGGTAAACCCGTCAAATTGTATTAATTTTTCTGCATCAAATAAGCAATAAACTTGTTTACTGAAAGACTTGTATCGATCATTACTGAAATTGAGTAATCTTGTTCTATCAAGTAACATTTTTCATACTATTATAAATTTATTTTCAATAGAAAAAAGTACATTTCAATAGACAAATGCAAGACTAGTCTTAGTTTTTAGTTATTTTCAGATAAGAATGAAGTTAGTGGAGGGAAGATATCAGACATGGCTTCTTCTTGACAAAAGTGACCGGCAACAATTTCAATGGGTTGGTTTGAATTTGGTAATATCTGATGGAAGATGTTTGCTACTTCTTTGGAAAATGCCATATCCTTAGTACAGGTGAAAAGAAGAGCAGGTATTTCCCATTCATTAAGTGCTTCTTCAATTTGCAGCATGGTATTCCATTCGGGATGTGAATCTTTGCTGGGTATCATACGGGGGAATGCACGGATACCAATTCGATCCATTTTATTTGGAAAAGGTGCCTTATAGGCTTTCATCATTGTATCAAAGTCTGGTTTGATATTTTCTTTCCTATGGATCCCAAAAGGAATGATGCGGTTGACAAACATATTTCGATTAACAGCTGTCCATTTTCCCAATAACCTCGATCTAAATAATACTCTGAAGAATATGGGTAAATTCATGGTAAAGCGTTTGACAAAAGCCCAAGTATTCAGAATTACTAATCCACCAACACGTTCCTTATTATGAGAGGCCCAGCCTAAACTGATCGGTCCACCCCAATCTTGTCCAACCGGGTAGACATTTTTCAGATCTAGATGATTAACCAGTTCAGTTAAATTATCGATGTGCCCTTGCAAGGAATATTCCTCCATACTAGTTGGTTTCGTTGACCTTCCAAATCCGATGTGATCTGGAACCACACACCGATACTTGCCCGAATACTCCTTTATAAAATGCCGATAAAGATAGGACCAGGTAGGATTTCCGTGAATCATTAATAATACAGGAGCATCTTTTGGTCCTTCATCAATATAGGCCATTTTCTGACCATTAATTTCCAGATAGTTACTCTTGTATGGGAAGGATCCTCCCATATCGCTATCTAATTCAAACTTGTTTGACATAAAATCATGGTAAATTATCCTCAATATAACTTCTTTGTCTCGGGAGATTTTGGTGGTTATTCAAAATAGCAGTTACTTTATCTTACATAAAATCATAATCAATAAAATGGTGGCAAGACGGGGATTTGAACCCCGGAGAGCGTGAACTCACATGCTACATAGCTTTTGAGTACCGAACAAAAAGTTTCCAGGCATGCCCCTTGGGCCAGGCTTGGGTACCTTGCCACTCTATTTGGATCACTTTGAGTTATATGATCCTAGATTATCTAAGTACGAGGTTTTTTTATGTTTGTCCCTATGTACGTGTCAACTCAAACATTATTTGGAGTGCAACGATTAATATCTTCTCGTTTAATTTATTAAATCACTAATCGAAAGGTGAATTATAATTCATTTTCATATGACCACAATAATAATTTCCATAAATTTCAAAGATGTAATCCTACGCTGGGCTATGGGTAATGCATTTTATGTGTTAGAATTCACCGTATCTGATGGACCTCCAAAAATTAATCACGAAGCAGCCAATAAGATGTAGTAAATTGATATTTCAATGCGAACTCAAAAGACAGACATAAAAATGATCGAAACTTAGAAAATATTAGGAAACCAATCAGGTTGGTTAATACAGTGTTTCCTTGCAAAGGCGAGATACCCAAGCCTGGCCCAATTTTCGATTCTGTGGAACGAAAAAGCTGTAGGGGCTGGTCTTGAACACCAGATGGGGTAAAACCTGAGCTTTGGTCATGAAAACCAGTGTGCTCCGCACTCGCGGGTTCAAATCCCGCTCTCGCCACCATTTTTTTCATAATTACTCAAAATTGTGAAAACACAAATCAACACTTTCATCGATAATTTTACTAATCCCTTCGAAACCATGAGTATACTACGCAATTCAAAAACTTTCAAGGTTTCGAGAGTTCTGATGTGTGAAAAATTCACCCATTACCAAATAAATTATAATGTTCAATCTGCACAAATTTTAAAATTTCGATAAAATTAAACATATCGAGTGCATTTAGATTATAGTAAAATAATCAATAAAGTTGATGAAATTCGCAAAGCATGGATCCAAGGAAATTACAAAGAAGCAGTTAGGAAGATAGAAGAATACTCTAAAAACGAATTTTCAATTGAATTTAAATTTGAAAAAATAGATGCGTTAATTATGACGGGAGAATTTAAGAAAGCAGATATTCTATTAAAAAACTTAATCGCAGATCCTGAGTTTGGCAATTTTAAATCAAGAGAATTCATTGTTGATTACATTTTCGGACGTAAATTTTACTTCGAAGGTCAAAAATCGCAAATGAAAGAATCTATCGACAAAATTGATATGTACATAGACGAAATTCAAATTGATGATTATCTCTATTATTGGAAATCGTTTTTTCTGGTGTTAAAAGGGACTTACAATCTGAGTATAAATAATTTTGATCGAGCACTGCAGCATTATCTCGAAGCAGAATTATTATTAAAACCATATATAGATAAATTTTATTCTGCAAAGTTTATCCTAATCGGCATTTTCCATAATGTGGGTGAAATATACAAGAATACAGGCAAATTTGAAGAAGCAATAGAATGGCTAGAAAAAGGGCGTAAAATCGGTATGGAAAATGGCATACCATGGATGTTGGGGTTTATATTTTCAAATTTAGGAGTAATACACTCAGAATTAGGTTATTATGAAAAAGCAATTGAATATTTTGACGAAAGTATAAATTTTCACGCACATACGAATAATCCACCTGTGTTTCAAAGTTTATCAAATCTCAGATTGTTTCATCTTCATCTATTGATTGATGATGAAAAAGGATCAAACGAAATAAAACAAAGAATTAAAAAATTACGTATTGAAAATCCATATGATATCTTTTATCAGCAAACAGATCATTTAACGACTGCAATGCAAATGATGAGACAAAATCGGAGAAAAAGTAAAGTAAGGGCACAAATTATTTTGGAAGATTTGATTAATGATGATAATTTGTGGTTTGCATTTCAAAATATCACAAAAATACTTCTCATTCATTTATTACTCGAAGAATTCGCTGAATTTGAAGAAGATAGTATTCTTGAAGAAGCCATGATGTTTTTAAACCAGTTGAAAAAACTAGCAGAAGACATGAACAATATCCTTCTTCTAGGAGAATTAGCCATTATTGAAGCGAAAATCTCATTGTTAACAAAAAATATCGATAAAGCAAATAATATTCTCCAGGAAGCCAAAAAAAATGCAGAATCAAATAAATTTGTTCTGTTACAAAATAAAATTGAAGATGAGATGCAACAATTAGAACATTTGGTCATCAAATGGCAGGAGTTTTCATCAATCGACTCTACGATTAAACAAAGATTCGAAGAGGTGCAAATGCAAAAGTATTTGCAAAAAATGATTAAGGAATACAAATAAAAAATCCAAATGCGTCAAAATGTAATTTACCATTTCTTTCTTGATAAGAATAATCTACCCTTTGCATTTCTCAGAGGTTTAAATGGAAAATCAGATTGCCGAACTTTTCTGGATTACTGATTTAGAATAAGTATCATCACGAGTTATGGGTAATCTTTGTAATCCACCTTTAGCTGTTATTAATTCTCTTTCAAAATATATTTTATTTTCTAAGATTTTATCGTCCATTTCTAGCCATTGTTCTAGTAGATCTAATACTAATTGCGTTCTTCGAGATAATATGTGGTGTTTAGTTTTTTCTAACACTACAATACTCGAGTCGTGCAACGTTTCATTTAGATGAACTGAATTCTTAAACGGAACTAGCCTATCTAGTTCTCCTGCAATTATTAAAACACGATGGTCTATTTGAGAAGCATTAACGCTGTGGGATGGTAATGTTTTTTCAATAATCATCCTATGTGTTGAAACATCTACACTTTTCAATTTATGGAATCCAATTTTCAACAATTCGCGATAATCCTTATTCCTGTGAATCTTAGGTAATAAGGTTCCTATCATTCCAATAGAATGCTTAATAATAAAATCAGGGACTGGTTTCAACACAAACTTTGCAATTTTTTTCCAAATTGTCAAATCAAATTCCATAGAGGGTGAAATTAGAAATAATTTATCAACTAAATAATGATATTCTATTGTAAACTCTAATGCTATTGCAGCTAATAGTGAATTTCCTACAATATTTATTTTATTATTTTCAGGAATAAACGTATAAACTGAGCTGTAAATATCAGCTACAAAATTTTTGATTAACCAATCATCATCTGGAACCTCAGAAAGTCCGGGACCTCGTAAATCTATGGCAATTAAATTGTGTTTACTTCCAAATCGATTAAAAGCAGCCGCATAATCGTTAGAAGATCCAACATATCCATGCATCAATAATAAAGTGTCCCTATTTTCTCTAAATTCATTCATCATTATATACAAACCAAACTTACTAGATTCAATACTATTTACTTCAACCTTAACTGAACCAATGACAACAGGAGTCGGATAATTTTTTAACAGTAACTTTTCCATTGCAGTACCACCAATAGTGATATATTACAATATCTAATGGGGTTTTGAACATTTATAAACAGCTTTTATTTATTTAGGCACATCAAGGAAGAAATTTTTTACACTACATTTTTAAATAAGCTTCTTTAAATTAGAAGGCATATTTGAAATAGCTATCAAACACGCTGGAGCTTAAATTATAAGCAAATGTTAAAATTCCAATCAACTAAAAAAGAACTCCTTTATTTCATTTATATCATTTGGTCATAGGAATATTTTTAGATTTATTATACTGGTGATTTCCATGCCTAGATATTTAGATGGTCACCCGCTTGGGGATGTCCACGAAAAGGAATTACAAATTGCACAAAGTCTTCCAGAGGATGAGTTTGGAGTTGTTCATGTCAATATTCATTATAATAAGGAAGAGGACAGATGCTACTGTTTACTAGAAGCACCAGATAAAGAATCAGTCAAAAAGCATCACGAAAAAGTTGGAATTGATTGTGAATTTATTGTTGAAGTAAATTCGACTGCGGTATAACAGATTATACATTACATTTGTACAATATTTTTCTAATGTTTATACTGATTGGATAATTCTAGAGCTCTATCCACATACTTTTTTAAATTTAATTTATTTACTCTTTCTCTGATAGAACTTCCTTTGGTAACAAGGTCATTCCATTCTTCAAGATTTTCATGAAATTTGTTTATTGCTTCTTTACATATTATTGAAAATGAAGTAAGTTCCTTCTCATTAGATAATGCAAGCGCTTGATCTAGGATTATCTCAGTTTCTTTAATGTTGCCCTGAATCAAGTTTAAATTTGATTTTAATATTAATATTTCAATCATCATTGGTGACAAATTTTCCTTCTTTGCCCTATTATAAATATGATCTATCAATACTACTAATTCGTTAAATATTTCCAAATCACCATATTGTTTGAATTCATCTAATAATAACTCACAAAGATTGAACATGACTATCGCTTCTAATTCATATTCTTGAATTTTCACTTTTGAAAGTTTCTTTAAAATGTCAAATGCTTTAGCTTGTTTAACTATTCTAGTTTCTTTTTTCAGAATTAAGCCAGTTGCTAATTTATAACAAATCTGAATTGTATCAACTTGAAATTTACTATGCATTTCTGCTAGCTTATCACGATATATTTTTGCTTTTTTCAAATTATTTATTTTAATAAAAACTAAGACTATCTCTAATAATGTCCTCGCTGATCCAAGAACACTCTGTAATTGTTCAAATTCCTCCAGTGATCTCAATAAATAATTTATTGCTTCCTTTAGATTATTTTCATTTTTATAAATTAATGCTATTTTTCCCAAGGAATCAGCTACTCCGTTTCGATCAGATATTTCAATTCGTAGGTTCAAAGCCTTTTTTTGATAATAAATTGCAGATTCTAAATTTCCCATAAAATTCAAAAGCGTTCCTTTTAAGCTGAGAAATCTTCCCAACCAATATTTTGAATTGTCGTCAGTTTTTTGTTGAACAAGTAACTCACCTTCGGTAGCAACTTCCAGTGATTTTTCAATCTGACCATCCCATAGAAGCGAGTATGCTCTTGCATCTAGCAGTGCTAGTTTCACGTTAAAATCTTGTAGAGATGGATGAAATTTAAGATTTTCTTACATGTGTATTTAATCTCTATCCTACTATAGAATTACTTTGAACTAAATTGAAGTAAGTGTATCCATAGTTATTCGTTGTTTCTGTTTGTCATGCTAATGGAATTACATCTATGGATTATACTAAACAATTGGATTATTAAATCAAATAATCAAAAAATCACACTTAGGTTTAATGATGAGTATTGGTATGCTTGGGTTCATGTTCCACTCTCGTCACTTTTTATTTTCAAAAATTTTTAATTGGCAAATAAAAGTATTCTACAGTAAGATTTATTGAAGAAATTAATTTTATTCTTCACTTTTATAAATCCAATTTTTATATTTCTTTCGAATTAATTGGATACGTTTATATCATGGCATTTTGAGGCATGATTACATAGTATGACAAACAAAAATTTACATTTTGCATTATTAAGTACTGTCCTAATTCTGATTTTATGCATAACAAGTTTAAGTTCACGTGGTATCACGATTGATGCCGTTCCTGCCTCAAATGATGATTCTTTTTCGATGAATCAAGATACAACATTAACTATTGGTGCACCAGGTGTCTTAAAAAATGATAGTGATGCTGATGGTGATAAATTAACAACCGTTCTACAGACTGATGTAGCCTTTGGAAAACTG
>CAZRLL010000135.1:0-10671 GCA_964600735.1 uncultured archaeon | reverse complement strand
GCTTTGTATCCTGTTCAGATATTTTTGCATCCTGTTCAGATAGCTTTGTATTCAACTCTGTAAATTCTGTTCTGAAATTTTCAAGTTCAGATGAAAGTTCTTCAATGAATTTCAAGATTGCATCTGGATTTTCTCTAATCATTTTTCGATCAAAGAGAAAATTAGAACTCATCGACTAATTAGAGATCGAATCAGATTTAAACCTTTTTAGAGATTATATCTCAAGAACAAAAGAGGGGGAGAATTGACCTCTTTGAGCTCTATTATTGGGGAATTCCTGCGCAGGACGCGCCAATAAACGCTATATTCAGCAATCTAGAAAGATGAAACGAAGTAGGGGTGAAAGACACACGAATCGTTTACTTCAAAAAGTATACTTTTTTGATTCATGAATTAATAGTTTTTTTACATTTTTGTTAAAAGTACGAATAATTTTTAAATACTACTACTTTTTGTAGTCGTTTGTAACTACATTAACTATACTTAATGTAGTATTATGCATTGTAGTAATATACTACTACATGATGTACTATATATTATATTTACGGAATTGAGCTCTCTATGAAGAAAAAAAATAAAATTCTCACATTATTAGTAATGCTAATTGTAGTATTGGGTGTTATATTAATATATCAACCTTTCCAATTAGATAATAAGGCCGATCTCGATAAGGTAATTCTCGAAGCAGAAAATGCACCAAATTTGTCTGAAGATGGTGAGCAAATTATTGCAATGCGAGAAATTACTAAAAATCCAATTGGCTTTGAACCAGCAGCTTCAACAACCGGCGGTGATCCCTCATTAGAAGGAATATTAGTTGGCAACAAGACAGTCGATAACATGATCATATTGCTGGAAATTGAATCTGCAAAGAATATGTCGATGTTACTGAGCAATGGCACTTGGATAGTGCATGAATTAGACCTACCAGAAGATGTCTATCACTTTGAGGTGAAACTGCAAGATCCTTGGTCAGGAACCAGAATTTCCCATTCTAATGTTTACTTTAGTGCAACGAATTTAGATACCGGCTTTAAAGTAGAAGAGGATCTTCATCCTATGTGGGGTGGAAGCGGATTGCATTATGCTTCAAATGGCGATCTCTTAGGAAACGGAAAATATGAAGCAACTGTCATCGCAGGTGTTCCTATGTTTGCTCGTGGTGAAGCTTTCAGTGAAGATTGGATCCAATCAACTACAGCCCACTTTAGTTTTACATTTTCAAATGGTAATATTACCACAAACACTGACTTTGTAGCAGCTCCAGCCCCAGCTGAGAAAGAAGGCCATAGCAAAGAATTTTATGAGCTCGTAGGAGAAAATACCGTAGGAGACTTGAAAATTAAGCTAGAACTCGAGGATGCTCCTGAAATGTGGATGCCACGCCTTGCTTCTGAAGTTGCCGGAGGAGAAGTGGTAAGTACTGGAGACGGACATGGTGATCATCTTCAATTAGATCAAATTATAGATGAAGAAGTAGTTTGGATGTTCCATGAGCCTAAAGCAGGTGAAATTCATGCTGAAGTTAAACTTACTGACATAGGGGTGTCTACCACCAGAATCTCATATTCAGACGTGATATTTACCGCTCGGAATAATGATACTGGTGAAGAAATTGTTTTGAGACTCCATCCAATGTGGGGTGGAAGTGGACTACATTATGGAGCAAATATCGATATTCCAACGAACGGGAATTATACTTTTATTGTTGATGTAGGTGTACCTACATTTGCTAGGAGCTTTGATGATAAAGATTTCTTGATGACACCCATGCAAACAAGGTTCGCTTATAATTATACCAATGTACCTGCAGGTGTGAAACCTTCAATAGATGAAATAATGGTTGGCAATAAGACAATCGATGATATGCAAGTTCTGCTGATTTTTGAGCCAGCAAAAGGCATGTGGATGTTAATGGATGGTGCCTGGACTTGGATGGAAGTTGGAGAAGAGGATTTATATCACTTTGAAGTGAAAATCATAGATCCATGGTCGGGGACAAGAATATCATACTCTGATGTCTCATTTAGTGCTGTTAATTTAGATACAGGAGAAAAGATTGAGCTTAATCTACATTCCATGTGGGGTGGTAGTGGTCTTCATTATGCTGCCAATGGCGCATTACTGGGTAATGGTAATTATTCTGCCTCAGTCATTGCTGGCATTCCCAAGTTTGCTCGTGGTGAAGCCTTTAGTGAAGATTGGACTGATGCAATTGAGGCACGATTCAATTTTGAATATAAAGATGGCGTGATAATTTCTAGTCCAGATATCGTGCCAGCTCAAGTCCCAGCTGATAAAGAAGGACATAGCAAAGAATTTTATGAGCTCGTTGGAGAAAATACTGCAGGAGACGTTAAAATTAAGCTAGAACTCGAGGATGCTCCGGAAATGTGGATGCCTCACCTAGCTTCTGAAGCTCCAGAAGGAGCAGCTGTGAGTACTGGAGGTGAACATGAAGATCATCTTCAGTTAAATCAAATTACGGATGAAGAAGTAGTCTGGATGATCCATGAACCTAAAGCAGGTGAAATTCATGCCGAAGTAAAACTTACTGATATCGCACATTCATCCAATACTAGAATTCCAAATGCAGTTGTGACATTTACTGCGATTAATGATGAGACTGGTGATGAAATTGTGATAGAACTACACGCAATGTGGGGCGGAAGTGGAGTGCATTATGGAGCTAATGTAGACCTTCCAACGAATGGAAACTATACTTTCATAATCGATGTAAGTGTCCCCACATTTTCAAGAGGTGATTCTGATAGAGATTTCTTGATGACACCCACACAAACAAAGTTCTCATATGTTTATACTAATGTACCTGCAGGTGTAAAACCCACAATAGATGAAATAAAGGTTGGTGATAAGACATTCGATGATATGCAAGTTCAACTGATTTTTGAGCCAGCAAAAGGTATGTGGATGTTAATGGATGGTGCTTGGACTTGGATGGAGGTTGGAGAAGAAGATCTATATCACATTGAGGTAAAACTCATAGATCCATGGTCTGGGACAAGAATATCACACTCTGATGTGTCATTTATTGCAGTGAATTTAGATACTGGAGAAAAACTTGAAATGAATCTACATTCGATGTGGGGTGGCAGTGGTCTTCATTATGCTGCCAATGCAGCATTAATCGGCAATGGTGCTTACCTTGCCACTGTAGTCGTAGGCATTCCCATGTTTGCCCGTGGCGATTCATTCAGTGACAATTGGGTCACAACGATCAATGCAGAATTCAACTTTGATTATAAAGACGGTGTAATAACGTCCAGTCCAGATGTGGAGGATGCAAAAACCGTACCTGATAAAGAAGGACATGACAAGCATTTTTATGATCTTGTCGGAAATAAGACGGTTGGAGATCTGGACATTAAAGTTGAGCTCGAGGATGCATCTGATATGTGGATGCCAAGCCTTCCTGCTCCAGAAGAAGGTGCAACTGCAGCAGATGAGCATGCAGATCATCTTGTATTACAACAAGTGGATGATGAAAAGGATGAAGTGACTTGGACCCTTCATGAACCAGAACCAGGCGATATCCATGCTGAAGTGAAACTCACTGAGATAACTTATTCTGGAACGAGAGTCCCTTATTCCGTAGTGACATTTACAGCAATTAATAATGATAACGGTCAGGAAGTGAGTGCAATACTCCATTCGATGTGGGGTGGTAGTGGACTACATTACGGTGCGAATGTTAAACTTCCTGGAAAGGGATCTTATACCATTATTATCGATGTTGGGGTTCCAACCTTTACCAGAGGAGACTCCCATGTAGACTTATTAATGACTGCAGCACAAGTGAGCTTCTCTTATGAATTTACTGAAGATATAGAAGATCATGATGAAGAAGAAGAAACCCCAGCGGGTGAATTTTTCGTGGAAGGTTTATTACCTTTAGTTGTGCCAGTTCTACTCATCACTCTTATCACTTGGGTTATATTCTCCAGATTTGGTAAGCGTGAAGGTGGAATTTAGATGATGATAAGGAGGAGTCTCAAATAACTGCAGATCCTAAAGCGTATCTATGTACAGCTTTTATAATAGCACTTTTACCATTCGTACTCTTAATCCCTATTTGGATTAAATACGATGTACTGCTCGCTGAAGCTCATGAACATGGGGGAGCCTCGGTAGATCCAGCAGAATATCAAACGCGAACTCTAATTTATTTGGAGAGAACTCAACTTCCAGATGGATCGGTTCAAGCTCTCCCATTACCTGAAACTAATTATATCCAGGCACAACAATATCAATGGACACCCAATGTAATTCACTTGCAAATTGGTAAAACATATATGTTTGTTGTTTTTACGGTTGATGTGGTTCATGGATTCTCTTTAATCATGGATAAGACCAGTTACAATACGGTAGTTGTACCTGGATCGCCTGCAACAATACATATTACAGCGTCACAAGTTGGAGAATTCATGTTGTTATGCAATGAGTTTTGTGGGAGTGCTCATGATTTCATGTCCGCTACATTCATAGTGGAATAAATTGGAGGTAAACAAATTATGTACACTATACATCCTGACGATAAAAAGTTAGTAACTGCATTTTTCTCAACAGCTATTGTTTCAATAGCTCTTGGAGGGCTCATGGCATTAATAGCAGCTTTAATCAAAGCACCAGCTATGTCATTAGATAATACAGATTTATATTATCAAGCACTAACAGCGCATGGGATTCTTATGTTTGTCCATTGGGTTTCATTTATGCAAGCTGCTTTAGCAATAGGGACTGTCACTTTATTGTTAAAAGGCAACCGGTTATACAATCTACAACTTGGTTGGGTATCTTATGCTTTTATGGCAGTAGGTTGGCTACTCACCATGGTTGGAATATTTGGAATTCCTTTTGGAATCTTGGAGGGATCTTCTGCATTATATACTGCATTCCCTCCACTATCTAAACAATATGAAGGCTCCTCAATGATCTATCTAGGTTATTTATACATGGCTTTGGGAGTGTTATTACTAATGATAAATATTTCATTGACTATTATCAAATTGGTGGAGAACAAGCGTGAATTCAGTAGTTGGATTAAAATGTTTGATGAGATACACATCGCTACATTTGCCTCTATCATGGGAGTAATTATGGTAATTCCAGCAACGATTATAGCATTTATTATTTATATTCCAGCATTCCTGTGGACATTAGATCTAGCAGAGGTAGATGCCATGGATTGGCGAATGACCTATCATGCTATGTTTCATATTATACATTATATCCCAGCTATGGTATTGATTGGTGTATCTTATGTCATTGTTGAAATCTCTATGGATGCTAAGGCAGCATACAGCAAAAGAATCGCTAAATATTTATTTATTCTATATCCGGCTACTGTTCCCCCAACTTTCCTTTACCATCTTTTAACGGATCCTGGTATTTCAAATGAGGTAAAAGCAATTGGATCTGTTTTGTCACTGCTAGTAGGATTACCATCAATACTACACATGTTTATAATCATGGGAATGTTAGAGACAAAAACTAAGTCTGCAGGTTATACCAACCAAATTGGTTGGATAAAGCGATTGCCATGGAAGAATCCAGCCTTTGCCTGTATGATAATGGGAATGGTAAGTATGGGATTCGGAGGCATACTTGGTTACCTTCTTTTACAAGGACATATTGCTCAATTACTCCATGGTACATTTGCAGTGCCTGCGTACATTCATCCTATGGCTGCAGGTGGTGCAACCCTTGTTTACATGGGAGCATCGTATTATATGGTAACTGGTATCAGGAAAAGACAACTATGGAATCTAACAATTGCAAGGTTACAACCATATGTATCTATTTTAGGATTATTCATATTTGGTATTTCTGGTACAATTGCAGGATATGGGGGAGTACCTCGAAGAACTGCAAATGTAGACCTTGTGAATAGTACAAGTGATTGGGAAATTGCGCTAAATATCGCCTTGCTTGTCGGTGGTATGCTTATGATCGTAGGTGGAATAATGTTTGTACTAGTTGTAGGTATGACAACATTCAAAGGGAACGAGGTAAATACGGTTCGTGATGCCATAAGTGTTGGGTTGGCACCAATAGACCTTCCATTCAAAAAAGAGGTAAAAACTACCCCAATCTCCTTGCTTCCAGGATTAATTTTTATTTCCATTATATTAATCTTAACCCTGTTAACTTTCTGGGTAATTGATGCATGGACAATAGAATTTGCCTAAATAACCTCAAGAATTAAAATGTTGACGATTTTTAAATCAAAATCAAGTATATCAGAATCATCTTTTTACAGGTTGAAAAATTACTTACTGATTATGAAGCCAAGAGTTGTCTTTTTACTGGTCTTATCTGCGATTACTGGTGCAATATCTGGTTCAGTAGGCTTACCACAAAATAAAATAAACTGGCAAATGATAATTTGGGTCATTATTTGTGGTTTTTTAAGCAGTGGGGGTGCTAATGCGGTAAATAGTTGGTATGATCGTGATATTGATGCATTGATGAACCGAACCAGACATCGACCAATCCCTGCGGGTTTAATCAATCCCTCTTGGAAAGCTCTAGTTTGGGGACTTATGTCTATTACTTTCGGCTTTATTTTAGGTCATATTTTTCTTAATACTTTGTCTGCAATTATGATATTAACCGGGGCAATTTGGTATGCCTTTGGCTATACAATGATTCTTAAACAACGAACACATTGGAATATTCTATTTGGTGGCATTGCAGGTGCATTTCCTGTATTTGCTGGATGGGCTGCTGCAAGAGACTCATTAAATAATCTATTTCCTTGGTTAATTGGTTTTATAATATGGGTATGGATACCATTACATTTTTGGTCCCTTGCCATACGCTATAAAAATGAATATGAAGATGCGAAAATATTGATGCTTCCTGTAGTGATTGGAGTTGAAAAGACTGCTAATTATATTGGATTTGCAGGTATTATTCTTTCAATAGCAGTCTTTGGAATGATTTTTATTCCTCAAACCGGTATTATTTTTGCAGTTTTTGCTATTCTTCTCTGTTTCTGGATTTTTAAACATACAATACGAGTATTAAAAGATCCTACTCCTGACAATTCATGGACACTATTTCTTGTTAGTAATATTTTTTTGATGTTAATTGAATTAAATATTATTCTGGATGCTATAGTCCAAATTTACTTCAACTAATGATCTACATGTCGATCAGAAACAATATTTGTAAAATCTTGTAATAATTTTACTTAATCGATCAATCTAAGTATTGGACTTACAAAGGAGTTATCTATTACAATTTTGTCATATTTAATATGGGACAAATGAAATCAGGGATGTTGAAACAACTCGTTATGACAATAATTCAGGAGAAAGGTCCTACTAGTACACGTGAAGTTCTTAATGAAATTATTACCCTAACAAAAAATGATTATGCATATACAACAATTTCAACTATAATTAGGCGATTACATAAACAAGACTTAATCGAATCTACTGATGTTCAAATATATGGAAGACATCTTAAAAAATATGTGATGAAAAACAATGTGCCAAAGAAAGAAATAAGAAACGCGTTAAGTTCCATAATAGGACGATTTGGTTTGGTTGGTGTACAATATTTAAGTGAATTATTCAAAAGCAAGTTAACAGATGAAGAACTCGAAGAGATCAAAAAAGAATTCGAACTTAATTCTAATCATACTCTAAATTCGAAAGAGAGAGGTGTAAAATAATGTCTGAAATTGAATCTTGGAAAACAATTTTGATTTTGTTGGCTTTTGCATTTTTCATTGGTTCTTGTTATATTAAAAAGACATCTTATGATATCACTAATTCGGTAATGATGACTATCATGTTAACAGCATATATTTTATTTTCAATTGGTATAATTTTAACATTTTATTCATTATTCTATTTTAATACACTTACCTTTACTAATCTAAGGCATTTTCAGCTAAACAATCACCCGTTAATTGAATTTAAGGTATTTGACAATGGTAAAATATGTATTGATTTATTAAGCTTATTAGTTATAATAATTACATTATCCATTTTTTCCATTTCTGTATTAATTAGTCAATTGTCACTACACTATCTTGTTTGGCAATTAAAGAAAAACTCGTCTCAGGAGCAGACTACCCGTATATTATCAAAATATTCATGGTTAAAAAATGTTGAATTGCTTGTTGTAGATCTAAAAGAGCCAAATGCATTTTCCTTTACATTATTACGTATTGGTTTTCTAAAAGTAAAGCTAGAGGATTGGATTGTAATTTCTTCTGGGATTGTAACATTACTGAATCATGATGAATTGGAATCTGCAATTGCACATGAATATTCACATATAATAAGACGTGACACAAGATTTTCTCATATTATATTCACAATGACAACATTACTATTTTTTGATCTAATATTGAAATTACTGAAAAGTCATATAAGTGCTCAATATGAATTTAAAGCAGATATGGGTTCAGTATCATTAGTAAAAAAACCTAAGGCTCTCGCAAGTGCTCTGTTCAAGTTGGGAATTTTAGAAAATTCACAATCTAAACAATTTCCTATTTCTGGATTCTTAACACATAGAAAATCAATATTACTTGAGCGAATAAAGAGACTGCTTAATTTTGCGAGAATAAACAATTTTACAGTTTAATAATGCTGTTAATTTATTAATTTGTGACAATTTGCTTTTATTACTTGTTTGACAACCAAATAAATTGATATTTAATGCCTAATTTTCAATTAACATTTCAGTTATTTTTGGGTTCAAAAATTGTGAAATATTTTTTTCATAATAATAGATCATCCTAACATTAACATTTTTTCATTTTGGTTTAATAATAAAGAATAATCAAAATAAAGATTATATATCTTCCAATTATCTACATATTAAGTATGAGATATTTAATAGCTGGATTGACAATATTTCTGCTTGTAGCCACACCGGTTAATTCCTATGAGATCAATACTAGCTATAAGAAATTAGATGGTTCTATTGTTAATTTCAATCAATTTGAGGGCAAGTATTTATTGGTAGATACGATGGCTACGTGGTGTCTGCCATGTAAAGATTCGATGTCTCACTTGGAAATTGTAAATTCAGCATTAAATGAAAATATTTCACTAATATCAATTAGCATTGATCCAGTAATAGATGATATTAAAGCATTATCTGAATTTAAAGAAAAGTATGATGCGGATTGGGAATTTGGAATCGATGTAAATTTAGAATTTGTAGATAAATATAGTATAAAATATCTACCTACTCTGATCTTTTTCGATCCCGATGGTAAAATACTGAAAATGTGGACACCGGGTGTAACACCTTCTGATAAAATTCTTGATGAAGTTGGTAAATATGTAGAAATCGATAGGGATTCTGGCAGAGGTCTGCAAATTAGTGATTTTTTGGATTTTTTCGGTGAAGCAAGATTTGTATTGTTTTTAGTTATTTTATGGATCTTAACTATCTATCTTATCATTCAGATGTTTAGAAAGAAGAAGCTTGCAGCAGGGAGTAAACAAACCGACATAAAAGGCTAAGTTTTGATTACTTCAGGTTATTCCTCGTTTTCTTCAAAATAAGGATCGTTTAGAAATTCTATATAGGCTATCCTATCATTATCCCCAATATAGCATCCTAAGATATAGCTATAAGTAAAAGTATACTTTTTTGAATGATAAATTGCGAACCATTAGTTATAGTCAATACTGAACATGTAAAATCAAAAAAACAGTTGTTAATCATAAGATAATGGATTAAGTTCTTTAATAATAAGAATAAATATCGAGGTCACCACATTAAGCTCCAGAATCAGTCGTCTGATCAAATTCCAAACAAAAATAAAGTAGAATTAATCGATTATTCAGTGGAAAATAATTGGAAGACAGGGAACCTATCGAATGATTAAATACATGATCAATAATTCCTCCGCAATCAAGACATCGAATTATGATTCTCCAGCATCATCAATTGTACAAACTGGCTTTATAAATCTTTATTTTCGCTTAAATCGTGTGATTGCAATCGTCATAGCAAATAAAGCTGAGAAGGCAAATATCAATCCAAATCCAGGAGCATCTTCTTCTGCAGATCCCTCACCCACAATCAGCTTACCTTTCATACCACCTTTTTCATGACCTGGAAATGCACAAAAGAATTTGTAGGTTTTATCAAGATCTGGTGTGGTAAAATTCAATGTTTTAGATCCATCATAGATGAGCAGAATATATAATGTGGCTTTTCCACTGGTAAAATCGAAATTATCAATAACAAAATCATGCTCTATTAATCCGAGATTCGTGAATGTTAATTGGACACAAACTCCTCGTGGAACTGTAAGCTCTGTTTTGTCGAACTTAAAGCCAGTTTTGTCTGCACTTATAGTAATATCTTTAGTTGGATTGTTACAATCCGATTCAGTTTCATTCGCATAACTGTGGGTTGCAGATACAGTGGGTATTAGCATGCTATTCAAGAGTAAACTTAGAAATAATAACAATGTAATTGAGAGCAACCGTTTTTTTATAACTATCTCCTTTATCATTATATGACAGATAGTTTTTTTAAATAAAATTGTTTTGAAATCTTCGCTTGACATATTATAATAAAAATTATTAAAAACTATATATCAGCCAGTATTAAATAACTTAGTTAACTTGAATAAATTGTAGATAAAAATATTTGCTGTTTCTGATT
>CAZRLL010000134.1:0-10696 GCA_964600735.1 uncultured archaeon | reverse complement strand
TTTACCGGTTTGAATTCTGGTTGTCCAAATTCATCAATACCTAACGCTTCAAGTGTATCCTCTTCTGTGAACTCATTGACAATAGTATCGATTCTATCAGTTAGAACTTTTCCATTTTTACGTACTAGCACTCTAGTTGATCCTTCCAAACAGCAGACCAATATCCATTTTAGTGCTGAATCAATGCCAGCATACCTTATCCTACTTGCTTCATCAATTGGCATAGATTTTGCGAGTTTTAAGGTAATTCGTTTTTCCAGTATCAGTTTCATGGTTCGTGGGACTATACCAACCTGCTTATCACATACATGATATTCCACTTCTGGAACAAGGTTTTTTGATTTGCAATCCGCATGGGAACATAACACCGTCTCATTTCCAATGTTATGTTTAGCCATGATCATTGGATAAAGACTGGTAAAATCGATTGCCCACACCTTGTCATAGACACCTGGAATCGCAGGATATATCAAACCACCACTATCTGCGATAAGTAACCAGTCAGATGGTTTATACAATTCGCCCTGTGGCTTGTTCGGTGGGATAAGTGTGGGTGGAATTGTTGACATACTGGTCACGTACTCTACCCCTGTTAGAATGGTTCCGATACTTGCCCGAGAAGTTCTTTCGGGAGGCGTAGCACTGATCCGGCAGAGGTCTATTAGACCCTCCAGTCCAGACTCATGAAGCATGAATGAATTTTCATAGTCTAGATGGATCCTCCCTGGAACATACTTCACTGGGTCCCGGTTCAGGATTGCACCATAAGTCCAGTATATCTGGCCAGAGTTGTCTTTTGTTGGATAAGTAGGCGTGTCAAGTCGTCCCAAAAAGAATTGTTTTGAAATTGAGTGATAATTAGCCCGGTGGCCAAGGTAGTTAATGCTAAACTTATCCCCATTTTCCATGTATATGAAATCTGGGTCTATATTTCTCAATTCATCAACCAGCTGCAACAGTATCTCTTTTTCCTTTCCTTCAATGGTCAATGTTGATTGATAATCATTTCTAAGTTTGGTTGTAGTCAGGGTAATGGAATTGAGCGGATCGTCATAGGTGGGAAATGTTGATTTTTGTACAATATCTAGTTCTATCTTGGTAATTATGAATGAGGGGATAGGGTAGTCCAACGCCCGTACACTGTCATACATGATTATAGATTCTAGCTCCCACGAACTTGGTGGATTAGGGTGGTCAAATGATATATGTCCAGCTTCCGGGTCTTTCAAATTGATGTGACAAGCACCCATGGGATAGGATTCAGTATCAATGAAGAATTGCTGTCGTTTGTTAATATCGCAGTTGAACATATTTATTCTCTGGGTCTTGAGGGTGGCTACAACATCAAAAAAACGCCCCATTGAGTAAATTTCAAGTTCCAATACTGGCATGATTTCCTCACTCTTGCTAGACAAATACCTTCTAACCGCTCTAGCAGAGATAACATCCTCAAGGGTCATAACCAGCTGAGTTAGTTCCTCCAATGATCTCTTTCCTGACGAAGTATACTGACCCTCCTCAATAAAATCGGAAGTAATGTAAAGCTTGGGATGGTATGCCAGTGGGTAATGCTTGGTTTTCCCATCCAGAGTTTTGGTCCAAAGATGGGTCAAATCGCCTTTGAAATGGATATCAGAGATGTATTCACAATATTGACAGTTGTATCGCGCATGAGGCTTTGCATCTTTGGCAGTCAGCATCATTTACTATTGTTCATTCTAAAATTAGAGAGTTTAGGTGTATCTGAGGTGACCGAAAGTAAATTCAATGAATAATGAGTAATAACTAATATCTGCTAGATCCCAGTATTACAAATAGTTAATAATAAGATATGTAGTTGATTCTCTATGGCTAGTCGTTATGTTGAATATGAGGGAAAGGTAATTGCTAGATCAAATCATGGAAATTATTATGAATTACACAAATGGAATATTAGGAAAGATGGGGAAATAGAAGCCATTGAGAAAAGGTTGTTAAACAGAAAAGAAGTGGAAAAGATTCTTGGAAAGAATAAAATTGTTGCTCAATAGACACAATGTGGATATGCATTGGTTTAAATGAATTCACAATTTTGAGCGTATACTACCTTAATAGGTAGACATAGATTTAATCACTAGCTATTGGGATTAATTATGGGAAGCCGTTTGGATGAGGTATTGAAGGAATCAACCCAACTTATTTTTTTGTGTTCGGGAAACATAATTCGTAGTGCGTTTGCGCATATATATGCTGAGACAATGAATTTTAGGCAGGAGATACTCTCAGCAGGAACCAAATACTGGAATAATGATATTCTAGATCGCACAGGGGAGAAATTGCTGGATCTGGGAGTACCTGTAGAGAGGATTGAGGGATTTAAGCCAACTCATTATTCAGAATTGGATTATGAAAAATTAGATAATCCCATTTTTTTTGGTATGAAGGAAGAGCACCTGAAGGCACTTGATAAATATGATATACCTTACAAGAGACGTTTTCTACTAACAGAGATAATTTGTAAAAATACAGATGTAAAAGATCCCTATTTTGAGGGAGGATACGAAGAAGTATTTGCATTGATCAAACAATGTGTTGAAACACTGTTTGAAAAAATTAACCCAAAGGTGTAAGATATTGCTCAATATTTTCAATTCAGATTTATCAGTTTATTCTGTTAATATGGAGTATATTGATCATATACTTGGTTTGACTTGGTATATATATAACCAGTACCATATAATATTTATGGCAGTAGTAACCCGAACTAAACCCTCAATTATATTGAAAAATCCATTCAGTTTTTTAACAAAAAAAGCTAAAGAACTATCCCAAAAACATAAATATGACCTTCTTAATAAAGAATTACAAAAACATGAGAAAGATTATTTAAGTTTTGTAATCCTTAGAATATAGTACAAACAAAATATCTTTTCTCGCAAGTTTAGGTATATCAAGCTACAAAATCGGTCGATTCACGTTAAAAAAATGGGTATTGAATTTCGTACAAAAATATTATATAGACTGTAATATGTTAAATTGAATCATGAAAAAAAAATCCAATGACATCCCTTCTAGATCTTTCATAAAAACACACTCCGAGCTATTAATATTTTGCATTGTAGGTTTAGCAATTGGTTTAACACTACCTGCGATATTTCATATTTTAGGGATAACTGTTTTCTTAACAACTCAAGATATTATAATACATTCTACAAGCGGACTGATTGGAATCTTAATTGGCTACTATGTTTGGATCTTAATGAAGAGAGAATAAGTATAATAGGATTTAAAAGATAACATCTATAATTTCTATCGAATTTTGAGGTAAAACTCAATTTGATCATTCAAATGACAATTGACATCCCTAAGAAGTGATTGCTGCAGATACTGAATTGTTGACAATTGAATTTGAAAATGCGATTAAATCCATAATGCCATTACGCATTTCCATTATTATAACAAACAGAAGAAAACATCCTCATTATTTCAGCTTTAACGATTAGCGAAGAGTGACAACAATGAATTGAATTCGTTTACAATCAGTACACAGATATACAATATTATGACCGTAAGACGCATTTTATAATATGAATTAAATTATATGAATTCCATTTCATGAAGGTGGCACATCACTTTTTAATTTTATTAGATAATGTTCATTAATGAACTGTTTAATGTCTGTACGTTTTCACTTGGCCAGAAGCAGCAGCTAAAATTATTGTACTAATGATTCCTCCAATATTCCATATAATATAATAAAAAATGAATGCTAGATGAATGGGTCGTCTTCCCGGATAGGAAATGAGCGATGTTTTGAACATAATTTAAATTTTGGTAGTGATGGAGAAAAAATCGAATTCGAGCTCTATCTCCCCATTAAAAAAAAATTGAATCCTTAATTATGTGTGATGTGTTCCGAAACTCAAACTTTTCGCAGAAAATGAATTCTATCTTTTTATTCTGATCCGCATTTCAGAATTAATAATTTGGATTCATTTAATATAGACAAAATTACTGGTTGGGATCAAAATACACACTATTAACGAATCGGTACTAGATAAATATTTAAACGGGGATTGATGAAAATTGATCTTCAAGACCAAAACGATAATCAATCAAAGATTTCCTACTTTTATTGTTGAAAAATAATATTTCATATAAAATCGATCTATATAGTGATACGAAAACAAAGCCAAGTTCTGAAATGAGAGAATTCATGATGGCTGCAGAGGTAGGTGATGAATTAGCAGGTGAGGATCCAACAGTAAATAAATTAATAGAAATGGTTTGCAATAGCCTAGGACAAGAAGATGGTATATTCTTACCGACAGGTACTATGTGTAATCAAATTGCATTGAGAACTCACTGTCAACATGGAGATGAAATTATCGCAGATAAAACTGCTCATATCCGACACAATGAAGTAGGAGGTGCTGCTGCCTTAAGTGGAGCTCAAATTTATCCATTAGATGGAAATCGAGGTATATTTACTCCTCATCAATTCATTGAAGCAATTAGACCATATTCGAATTTCCAACCTATATCAAGATTAGTTGTGATCGAACAAACTTCAAATTCAGGCGGTGGTACAGTTTGGCCCTTAAAATATATTGAAGAAATTTCGAAAATTGCAATTGAAAATAATATTGCTAGGCACATGGATGGAGCTAGATTATTCAATGCTGTTGTTAAGGATGGAATTTCGGCACGAAAGTACTGTGAGAATTTTGATACAGTATGGATAGATTTCAGTAAAGGACTTGGGTGTCCAATGGGGGCTGTTTTGACTGGAACAGAAGAATTTATCTACAAGGCTCGAAGATGGAAACATCAATTTGGGGGTGCAATGCGTCAAGCAGGTATTATTGCTGCAGCTGGAATTTATGCATTAAAGCACAATATAGACCGTATGGCTGTAGATCATAATAATGCATCTATTTTAGCAGAACAGCTGCAGCAAATTGATTGTATTCGGGTTGAACCTGTTGACACAAATATGGTCTTTTTTGATGTTTCGGATCTCAATTTGACTGGACACGAGTTCAATGAAATGTTAAAACCACAAGGTCTTCGTTTTTCTGTGGCAGGGAAATATCAAATTCGTGCAGTGACACATTTAGATGTAACTAAGGATCAAATAGAAGACGCGATTAATATTATTAAATCAGTACTTTAATTTAAAATCATTTTGAATTTTAATCATCATATTACTGATGAATTAAGTATTTATCTGCATTCATGTTTTTATTTAATAAATGTGAACTCAAGTTCTTCTTTGTTTCAAGGTATTTCACATTATGATCATTTGGTTCAAAAATATGTTCGACTCGTTCAGTTATATGTATACCTAATTTTTTGAGTGCAATTAACTTCTTTGGATTATTTGTAAGCATTCTGACGGATTTTACACCCAGACTTTTTAACATGTGGGATGCCAGATGATAATCCCTTTGATCATCCTCAAATCCAAGTGCAAGATTTGCTTCTACAGTATTTAATCCCTGATCTTGTAACGCATAAGCCCGTAATTTATTCATTAATCCAATTCCTCTTCCTTCTTGTCGCAAATAAAGAACAATCCCAGCACCTTCTGCTTCTATTTTTTCCAAAGAGCCTTCAAGTTGATCTCTACAATCACAACGCAAGCTTCCTATTGCATCACCAGTTAAGCATTCAGAATGTAACCGAATGAGTAGGTTTTCCTTATGTACAACATCACCTTTTACAATTGCAACGTGTTCTTTTTCGTCTGATGTTTGACTGAATGCTATTGCGATAAAATCTCCAAAACGGGAGGGAAGTTTTGCGACAGAAACTATACGAACACAAAAATGATCTTCAATGTTATCGCATTGATGGTATTTATCGTTTTCAATTAATTTGTAATAAGAGTCTGGGATTTCTATTGTCATAATATTTTACTAATATTGTACAATTTATACGTACTTTGGTTTGTCCAAAAAAGAATTGAAAACCTAATTATAATGCTCAACTCATTTTATTTGATTGATTGATAAGGTAGCCAAATTGTAGTTAATCAAATAAACACATAGGATGAATTAAATACTAATTTTACATTTATCTGTTAAATCATATTATGACAATCAGGATACAACAATTTTTTTTCCGCAGTTATGGTTATTTTCGATCAATTGTGATTTACTATATCCTATTTCCTTTCAAACAAAATCGTATGAGAAAATTTTATTCACAATTTGTTGATAAGGATAAGATTGTTTTTGATATCGGTGCACATATAGGTGATCGTACTAGGATTTTCTCCGATTTAGGAGCGAAAGTTGTTGCTATTGAACCCCAAGAATGGTTTTATAAATTTTTGAAGAAACGTTTTAAAAAAAATACCAACGTTCTTATTCGATATGAAGCGTTAGGAGCTACGAACACTAAATCAAAGATGTTTATCAGTTTTAAAACACCTACTGTTTCCACCTTAAGCGAAGAATTCCAAAAAGCAGTAAAAAAGGGAAATTCCTCGAATTGGTCAAATGTGGAATGGAATCAAATTGTCAAGGTGAGGGTAAATACATTAGATAATCTTATTGTTGACTATTCAGATAAAAAAATATTTTGCAAAATTGATGTTGAAGGATATGAATATAAGGTATTGCAAGGACTTTCAAACCAAGTTGAAGCACTATCTTTTGAGTATACTTCCTTGTATACTGAAAATTCCATTAAATGCATAGATTATCTTTCACGATTGGGAAATTATGAATTTAATTTTTCAAAAGGTGAATCTTTCAAATTTGATTTAAACAAATGGTGTAGTGGAGATACACTTAAAAAAAATTTACATAAGCAATTATCTAAAGCTGAACGATCCGGGGACATATATGTTCGATTAAAAGCTGATTAATCGATTATTTAAATAGAAATATAAATAAAGCTTATTCATACAAAATTGTGATAAATATTGTCAGAAAATAATTCTAAATTATCATATATAACCCAATTCTCTACGATCCATGCCTTGGTCATGATATTTTTCACGATATTTATAGTCTTCATTTCAAATCCTTGGATAATTGTGATACCAAGCATAATTTCTTTTTCAACTCTTGTTTTCAAATCAAGAAGACAATGGACGCCTAAAGGAATTTTTGGAATTGCCAACAGTGTTACCATATTTAGACTGTTCGTTACACATTTTCTAATAGTCAATTATTATTACCAGCCAAGTAACACATTAACTATTGTAGGTTTTTCTATCATCTTTGCAGACAAATTAGATGGATTAATTGCAAGATATCTTAATGAAACCTCCGAATTTGGGGATTATTTCGATACAGAAGCCGATGCAACATTTATCTTATTCTATGGAATTATTCTCTATGAAAATGGGGTTTATAACTGGTGGATTTTGGTAATAGGCCTATTGCGCTATCTCTATCTGCTAGGTCAATTAATGTTCAAACCAATTGAAAAAAAGGATCGAAAACCAATCTTATCTGCAATTGCTTTCATGTTTTTGGCGTTTGCATTTTCATTATCATTTATGTCAGATATTGCAATAATTAAACTATTTACTAAACTAGCTTGTACTTTAGTCATTTTTACATTTGTGCGTGATTTTTGGTGGCAAATTAAATAACTAAGCCAAATGTGCGAAAATATCAAAATGATTTATTTGTAAACTGAGACTCTTATTATCAATCATGCGGGTTTTTTGTTTTACCCACTCGCTGAAATTTTCCAAATTCGTTGTTTCTTCTAATATCTCAAGCATTGAGTCCTTCATGAATGTAAGAATATGGGACAATATTTTCGTATTATTTCTTGATATTTTCCAATTGCTTTCCTCTTTAGAGAGTCTATACCCATCTTTTTGTAAGGATACACTCATCAAATTTGAACAATTTGGTCCCATGGCCTTACCAAACTCCTGTTTACGAGTCATATGGCTCTCATATAACTCAATAAATTTGGAATCAACTGGTGTAGTAGGTCTAAATACCATAGAATGATAATTAAGAGTTGACAAAAGTGGGAGGTGATATTCCTTAATTACTTTTACGAAGTTTGTAAAGTGATTAAAGGAGAGTAAATCGAACACAGCATTTGCTGTAATAATATCGATCATTTGAAGGTCGATTAATTCATCTAATTCTAATAAACTCCCATTTTTTAATGCAAATTTAATAATTATTCCGTTTTTAGTAAATGTCATTGTGTCTTGTAAAGGCTTCTTGGACGTCCATCCCTTATTAACTAAGTTATTGGTAATATATTTTTCACTAATATTTAATAATTTTTCATCTTTATCTAGTAAAATCCAATTTTGGTTAAATGGTAAGTTTTCTGAATAATATAAGAGATTTGCACCGAGTCCTGACCCAATATCAAGTAAGTGCAGTTCATTAATTGTTTGATTAATTCCTTCAACAAAACTAACAACATCTTTTTCAATTTTCTTCGATCGTGCCTTTTCGTCTTCAGAATATCTTTCTTGTAGCCATTCCGAAAATAACATAGTATTTTCCTTTTTATATTTTCTAATAATAAAGAATTTACAACATTTTTACTTTATTTACAATCGAATCAAATTTTTTCGTTGCATCACTCCATGTTAGTAGTTGTTTACCTGCTTTCTTTGATTTTTTGGCTAAATCTTTCCTGAATTCGATATCGGTCATTAATTTATATAGTGCTTCTACCATTTCATTTACACTTCCTGGTTTTATCAATATTGCTGAATTCGTTGATACAGTGTATGGTATTGCTCCTGCATTAGTAGTAATAATTGGAAGTGAGTATATCATTGCTTCTGCAAGGACCATCCCATAACTCTCAAAATATGATGGTAAAACGAATATGTCAGAGCTTTGAAATAATTTTGATAATTTTTGGGGTGATACATTCCCTGTAAACTTAATTCTATCAATCAAATTAAAGCTGGATATTTTCATTTTAATATTTTCAACATATTCTTTATTTCGATTTACATTCCCAACACAAATTAACTCCCACTTGATTTCTTTTAGTTGTGATAATGCTTCAATTAAGACCACTATCCCCTTTCTTGGAATTAATGAACCAACACTTAATATTTTTATAGTATGTTTTGAGTTCGAATTATACGAATCATTTATTTTAGCTGGAATATCAATTCCTGGATTTACAGTATTAATTTCTAGTTCTTTAGTATACTTTCTAAGAAGTTCTGCTGTATACTCACTGGTGACAATTACCTGTTGAAACATTGATAAAAACTTGATTTCAAACGCTTCAAAATTAATTTTCCTGAACGACAGAGAATCAATATGAACTGGATTATGAATTAAGGCAATAAATATAACTCGTAAGTGATGGATTTCTAATACTTTTTCAAAAGCAATTATACCTAACCAATCTATAATGACAATATCATTATCAGAAACCTGATCCAATATCATTTTAGCTGATATTTTTGCTGGAGTATCTTCATTTGGTAATTCTCCTGATAATTCGTGTAAAATGACATTTCGACCGATCAGACGCAATTCATTAATTATTCTTTTAGCATATATGAAGCCCCCTGTAAGTTGATCAATATCCCCAGGAACAATAAAATGTATTTCTCTCTTCATAGTTTATCCGTTTCACAAAACCTCTAAATCGTCTTGGAATGAAGCAAATGCTATATGAGATTCTTTAAGAGCAACCTTGATTGAACAAATGCCGTTTTTACCAAAAATAATAGATCCATCATTTTCCAGCTCTTTTTTAACCTGATCAAAAATTGCTTGACTTAGGAATTCAACAGTAGTATTCATTCCTTTAAATTCATCTAATTCATCTAAATTTTTGTAATTATAACGAGATAACACCTTATGAATTATTGATTTTGCCAAATCAACCTCAATTACTATTCCATTTTCATTCAATTTCTTTGCATGAAACTCTACATCCACAATAAATGTTGCCCCATGAAGATTCTGTGCTAACCCAAATATTTCTCCATTTAATGAATGTGCAACCATTATATGATCCCTAAGAGTTATAGTAAACATTTTCTATTCGTTAATAATTGACAAGATAAGATAAACCTTGTGTGGACTTATTTTCGATTTCTGTAAAAAACTGTGGTAAATCATCGAAATGAACAGTATGGGTAATATGTTGATCAAATTCAGATTTTCGCAATAATTTAAATACCAATTCCTTTCGTCTTTGATTGGACCATCGACTTCGTTGTACGCTTGCAATTTTTGTAACTTGGGAGCTAATTATTTTTTTTCTATACTTATGAAAATTCCCTCCTAAATGTAAATTTACCTTATCAACTCCATACCAACTCAAATCAATTATTTTACCCTCAAAACCCACGGCATTGATCGCAGATTGTAAACCTTCACCACTAGCACTTGCATGAAAACTAAGATCAAATGTATTTACAAGCAATTTCTCTGGTTCATATGCAATAAATCCAAATTCTTCTGCCAATGCAATTTTTTCTAGATCTATATCAATAATTTCCACCTCCACTTCCTGAATGAAACTCAATAATCTTGCAAGTAAAGATCCAATTATTCCAAAACCGACAATCAAAACTTTGTCACCAATATTCACATTGCTATCCCATAGTCCATTTACTGCTGCTTCAAGATTGCTGCCAAGTGTAGCTCTATTTAGAGGTATATTATCAGGTATCACAAATACATCTTCTTGTTTTACAACACATACATCCTGATGAGGATGGAGAATGTGAACATATTTG
>CAZRLL010000133.1:0-10699 GCA_964600735.1 uncultured archaeon | reverse complement strand
AACCCCTTGTGCAATGATATCGATAAAACTGGATTTTATTGAACCTATGTCAAAAATCAATCCTTTTGGATTTTTCATAATAATTTCTTTCAAAATACTTGGTATTGTGTCAATAGGGGTAGCAATTCCAATAATATCGTATTCATCAATACTAACAGGAATTTTACTAAAAATGTTTGTTCTGCTAGTAATTGCTGGATCGACGATTTTAACCTGATGACCTGAAGAATGAAGAAAGTCTACCAGCCAGGTCCCCATCTTTCCGCCACCACCAATGATTAAACACCTTTTTCCAATTATTTTTTGAGATTGGTTATTTTCCGAATAAAGCTTTTTCTGAACACTAATCGCCTCTATTATTATTAATTTAATTATATTTTCAGCTGTTTCTCTAGATATCGAAAAAGTACTTGCTAATTTACGGGATCTTTTGATTACTTGGTCTTCGACCTGGTAGTTTCTTATAGGTATGTTATTTTCTATTTTATAATTTCCAACTTCTTTAGCAAGTACACACCGTTCCGATATTAATTTGAAAATATTGTAATCAATATCTGCAATCTTTTCTCTTAATGTATTTAATTCGCTCATTGTAATCCACCCGTGTTAATTTTCAATCTCGTAAATGATTGATTTTGATAGACCTTAGGATTATTTTCAAATTTCAGAAATCTTATTTTCGCATTTCTTAGATCATTATTAATTTTCATTATTACTATAAATATACTTCACCTTGAGTTTTAGGAGTATTATATTACGAATCTCCTGAACATATATATGACTATTCTTCATTTACTAATATTAAAAAATAAATTATTTCATTAATTAGTATGACTTCACAATTAAGATTAATAAATCATTGAAAATTGATAGAATAAGCAGATGTATTTACATTCTAGTGTTGGAAAAGCATTGCGTTTTCGACATTTGGTAGACGAGTCAGGTGCGATTCTAGCTGTCCCGATGGATCACGGATATACCCTAGGTCCTATTCCAGGAATTATTAAACCTCAAAACATCACCTTAAATGTAGCTAAGGGTGGTGCAAGTTGTGTCGTAGTTCAAAAGGGATTAGTCAGATCTTTAAGTAATGTCTTACCAAAACATACGGGACTCTTAATTCATGTTTCCGGGTCAACAGTATTATCTCCAAATCCTAACTTGAAAGTCTTGACAGGATCCGTTGAAACAGCTATTACTTTGGGTGCGGATGGTGTTTCATGCCATATTAATGTTGGCGTTGATGAGGATTATGAAATGCTGAATGAGTTAGCTGAATTAGCTGATGATGCGGACAGGTTAGCCATGCCTCTACTAGCGATGATGTATGCTAGAAATAATGATGGTGTTGATAATACTGACTCGTCGACATTAGCACATCTGGCAAGAATAGCCGAAGAATCTGGAGTAGACATTGTTAAGGTCAATATGACACAGAATGGTGAAAATTTTGATGAAGTTGTTCAAGGAGTAAATATTCCAATAATTGTCGCCGGTGGATCAAAAAAAGATAACTTCAATGAGTTACTGCAATCAGTTGAAAAATGTGTACTCGCAGGTGCTTCCGGTATTGCTATAGGGAGAAATATATTTCAATCAGATGACCCTGAACTTGCGATTAAAAAAATTCGTGAAACAGTAATCGCGGCCATCGAGGAGACAGGAAAAAATGAAACTCTTCTTAGATAGCCGTGAAATTGATAATAAAGGAGTTTCAAAAATTTCGAAATTAAGTAAATTTGAAGCAATTATTTTAAAAGCAGGTATTTCTAATTCAGAAATCGATCATAAAAGGATCCTATGGATTTCAGATGAGGGTGATCTTTTTGATGAGACTAATACAAAAGTTGGTAAATCATTGGTAATTAATACTGCGGCTGACATGCAGTATGCCCTTGATGAGCAAATAGATGATAAATTGACTTGGATAATTGTTGAAACGGGGGATTGGCACATTATTCCATTAGAAAATTTAATTGCTAAATACAACAAAACCAAAATATCTTTAATTGCTTCTGCTGCAACGCCAGAGGAAATTAGACTACTTAAGGGAATTCTAGAAGTTGGAGTTGAAGGATGTTTATTAAAACCATCAGAGACGTATACGATTTCTGATCTCATCAATGCTGTAGAGGATAACAAACAAATGCTTTCCCTTGAAAATTTTACAGTAACATCAATTGAAAAAATAGGATCCGGGGATCGTGTTTGTGTTGATACATGTTCTCTTTTGAATAGTGGTGAGGGATTGTTAGTGGGTTCCACTTCCAAGGTATTTCTGTTAGTAGAGGCTGAAGTAAATGAATCAGGGTTTGTAAATTCCAGACCATTTCGTATTAATGCCGGGGTGGTAGCATCGTATGTATTAAATGGTCAAAAAACAGCTTATCTGTCTGAATTGGAAGCTGGATCCAAGGTAATGGTTGTCAATAAAAATGGCGAAACAAAATTTGAAAACGTTGCACGTGTAAAAATCGAGAGAAGACCTTTAATATTATTAAAAGTTGAATATCAAGGAAAACATTTTCCAATTATCCTGCAGGATGCTGAAACCGTTAGATTAGTGAATCCATCAGGTTCAATACCTGTAAATGAGTTAAAGATTGGGGATACTTTAATGGGTTCAATATCAATTTCAGGTCGTCATTTTGGCATGGAAGTTGAAGAATTTGTTGAAGAGAAATAATTATCAGTGATTTTTGAATGAAGATTGCTGTAGTTTTAGAAGATTACGATGATTCAATCCCGATAATTAGTAAATTGAAAGGGATCATTCCCAATTTGCTTTTTGAATTGCGTGTTGATAAGGATAAAAGGCTATTAAAACTAGTAAATTCAAATTATATTAATGAAAATAACATAATTTTAACACTGAGAAGTGAAGAAGAGGGCGGAGAATCACCTCTTGATGGTAGGAAAGAGAAACTAGAAACACTAATTATGGCTAACACAAAATATATTGATTTAGAGCTGGATAATGACCAGATTTTTATCAAGCAATTGCTGGAAAAAAATGATACCACCTTAATTGTATCAAGACATGATTTCAACTATCCTATGTCTGATGCTGCACTAAAATTTCTAGCAGATATAAAATCTAATGATTTAATAAAATTAAAGAATAAGGTCATATTCAAATTTGTTGGAAAGCCAAATGATGCACTTGATACAATTACATCACTGAAATTATTGGAAAAACACATACCAAGACATATTATTCTTGGAAGTGGAAGGAGCGGTGAAATTTCTAGAACATTGGCTGATAATTTTAATCAGGAACTAATTTATGCTTCAACCTCAAGAATTCCAATTCTTAATTATGATAAAATAATTCCACTTTATAGTAATTCAGAAAATATGATTACCGGGCTAGTTGGGGATAGTTTAAACCATTCATTATCACCAATAATACATAATGTCCTTAGGGATAGCATTAACTTACCAGGTTATTATCATTTATTTGAGATAAATAATGGAAAAAGAGTTTTACAATTTATTAAGGAATTGATAAATTTTGACATTATTGGTGTTAATGTTACATTTCCTTATAAAAAAACAGTTCTGGGAATTGCAGATAACGTATCAGAAGATGTCAGGTTGACAAATGCAGCTAACACCCTAACTTTTCTAAAAAATAAGATAATAGCAGATAATACAGATGTATCGGGTTTTTTGCATTTTCTTAAGCAAAATAATTTGAACAAGTATTCAAATGCACTAATTTTTGGTGCCGGTGGTGCATGTAGATCAGTAGCAACAGCATTGCTTCGTGAGGGATTTGAAATTACTGTTGTAAATAGATCTTCTAACAGACTAAATGAATTTACACAGGATTTGCGGAATCAAATCGATTTTTCACTATTGAAAGATTATTCGAGTAATATTACAGGGGAACTTTACATAAATGCAACACCAATTGGTTTGAATAATAAGAACCCAGTCGATCTTCTCCCTTTTCCACAAGATACGCAAGTTGTTGTAGATCTAGTTTATTCGAAATTTGAAACTGAATTAATAAAAAGTGCTAGATCCAATGACCTTCCTTCATTTGATGGAAAAGAAATGTTATATCATCAAGCTGTTGATGCATTTGAGCTATGGACTAGGAAAGTTATCAATAGAGCAATAACTTTCCCAAAATTTTTGGAACAAATAAGATGAAATTTATCAAAGTATATTCTGGATCCGCAATTACTGTATTAAATGCAATTAAATCCTCGCATGGAGCTGCCATTGGTATAGATATACCAATTAGTGTGGAAATACAGCCAAGTAAGTCTTTATCCTTTGATATCTCACCAAAAGGAATCGAACCCACTCTTTTGATATCTTGCATTGATATAATGGAAAAGAAGTGGAATATCGATATTGATAACATCAGAATAACTACAAAAAGTCCTTTGCTTGCAGCAAGGGGATTGAAAACATCAAGTTCAATCTCTTGTGCTCTTATACAAGGCCTATCAAAATATTACAAAAGGTTAATAGCACTAAAAGAACTCATTTCCTTAGGTGCCAAAGCATCAATTACTGCAGGTGTATCCATTACTGGCGCAACCGATGATGCATATGCATCATTTTGTGGCGGTCTAGCCTATACAGAAAATAAATCAAGACAATTAATTTCACTGAAAAATTATGATAGTAAATCAGAAGTAATACTCTTAATCCCAAGTAAAACTAATGAAAAAATGGACATTGCCAGGAAACTTGAGGATATTGATTACAATTTAATAAAAGAAGCATTAAGGAATTTTCAAAAAGGAGACATAATTTCTGCCATCAAGTACAATACCTTGGCTTATGGTCCACATTTGCTTCATAATTTTGAGGTAATCAAGGAGTTAGAAAAATTAAATCCTGAAGTGGTTGGATTAAATGGTGCAGGACCTTCATTATTTGTATTATGTGAGCAAGAGTATATAGATGAATTCAATATTAAAATACGGAATTCATTTAGTGATTATATAGTAATTAATGCACCAATTAAAAAAATAAAAAAGTCTGTGATTTAATGATTACTGTTAATCCAGGTAATTTAGTAGGAGAAGTAACTCCACCACCATCGAAAAGTGCTTCTCATAGAGCACTAATACTCGGATCACTTAGCCATTCAGGCTCCATAATTACCAATTTATTAAACAGTGAAGATGTAATGGCTACCAAATCTGCATTAAAATCAATGGGAACTCAATTTGATGAAAAAGACAATATAATTCGAATTCTATCCGGAGTTAACAGAGGAAGTAAACTCATCGACTGTAAAAATTCAGGTACAACACTCAGGTTAATGTCCTCCATCGCAGGTCTGTTCTCAGATGAAACGATACTTACGGGAGATGCGTCCCTGCGAACAAGACCAATGGGAGATCTAATTGATGCGTTAAGGCAATTAGGGATCAGCGCTGAGGATAACCATGGAAAACCTCCAGTTAAAATTGCTGGAGGAAGATTGGATAAGTATGTTGAATGTGATATATCTGGAAAAAAAAGCTCACAATTTTTATCTTCTCTACTTATTTTTGCCGCGGTCCGTGGAGATGATTGTCAAACAAGAATTAATGTAATTTCAGATCTGGTATCTACTCCATATGTCAAATTAACTATGAAAATGCTCGAAAATCTCGGGTGTAAGATCGGTTACCAAAATAATTCCTACTTTATCGAGGGATCTAATAAGTTAAATACATCAAACACGACTATACCTGCAGATTATAGTTCTGCAGCTTATTTTCTTGTCGCTGGTGCTTTACCCGGAAATAAAATTGCAGTACATGGATTATCAGATGAATTACCACAAGCTGATTCAAAGATATTGGACTTTTTGGTAGAAATGGGGGCAGGTATTGTAAAGAATCATAATAAAATCACGACTAATCACCGGGAATTATTTGCGTTCGATGCTAATCTAAAAGATTGTCCTGATCTTTTTCCGATTTTGGCTGTTTTTGCAGCACTTGCTGATGGTACATCTGTCTTGTCGGGCGCGGAACATCTGAAATTCAAAGAAACTGATAGAATATTAACCACCTGTGAAATGTTGAGAAGATTTGGAATTTCAGTAAAATCAACAAGCGATGGTGCAATAATAAAAGGATCCGAAGCCATTGGAGGAGTGGAAATTGATTCATTTGGAGATCATAGAATTGCCATGGCAGCCTCAATATTATCCACACAATCAAATAAACCAGTTGTCATACTTAATCCAGAATGTGTGAATGTTTCATACTCAAATTTTTACCAGGACTTGGATAGAATAAGAAGGTAATTGACTTTGGGAAATATAAAATATACAATATAAAGCCTTAAATTATTCCCTTTCTATGAATTATCGATAAAATTTGATCACAATTCGATGCGGATTACAGTTGACTAAAATTACTAGAATAATGTATATCTTGTCCTATTAATCAATATATTTTTCCAAGCAACTCAACTATTGTAATTGTGAATTCAATAGGTTCTCATTACAAGCTAACATTAATAGGTTCTTCTCATGGTAAAATGGTTGGTGTAATTATTGATGGGACTCCTCCTGGAATAAAGATTGATGTCGAAATAATAAATCAAGATTTGATAAAGCGGAGACCAGGACAATCGAATATAACTACAGATCGAGATGAACCTGATAAATTGATTATTGAAACAGGAATTATGAATGGCTTAACTACAGGAGAACCAATTACAGCGTTTGTCAGAAACAAAGATATTGATTCGAGTTATTATGAAGAAATAAAATACACCCCCAGGCCAGGACATGCAGATTATCCAGCAACCATAAAATATAAAGGAATGAATGATTACAGGGGAGGCGGACGATTTTCTGGTAGAATGACCATTGGATTGGTAATTGCTGGATCAATCGCTCAGCAAATTCTAATGCAAAAAAAGATTAAAATCATCGCTTACACTAAAGAGATTGGGGGTATCCAGGATTCAAACGTAAATTTGAATATATCAAAAAAATACATATATTCTCAAGCCAATCTGGTTAGAGTCGCGGATCCAAATATACTGGAAAGTATGGTAAGCAAAATTAGAGAAATAAAAGACCAAGGAGACAGTGTGGGAGGAATTATTGAATGTATTATTGAGGGGCTTCCCGTAGGTGTTGGAGAACCATGGTTTGATTCGATCGAGGCAATTATTTCACACATGATATTTTCCATTCCAGCGGTGAAAGGGATTGAATTTGGAAACGGTTTCAGGGCTGCGAAATTATTAGGAAGCGAAAACAATGATCCCTATTTTTATGACGATAATGGTGAGATAAAGACAGCGCGCAACAATTCAGGGGGAATATTGGGTGGTTTATCCAATGGGATGCCCATAATATTTCGAGTTGCCGTGAAACCAACATCAAGTATAGCAAAAACTCAACAAACGGTGAATATAACCACTCATAAAGAGACCATATTAAAAATACGAGGTCGACATGATCCTTGTATTGTTCCCCGTGCAGTCCCCGTGATAGAAAATGCTGCTGCTTGTACGATTTTGGACTTGATGATGGTAGGTGGTTTTTTATAATTAGTGATAAAATTTATCCTTTTTGATTTGGAATTATTTTTCTTCAGCTAACCAATCGTTTGTATCCTAATGTTTGATTGCTTTTGATTGAATTCCTGACGTTTCCATAAACTTTGGTAAATTTTGTTTAGCTTTGATTCATCTAATATCTTGATTTCAAGTGGTTTTTCATTTATAATATCGATTAAGTAATAATCATACATTTTTTTGATCTGTCTTCTTATTGCTTTTCGATTTATGCCTGAATGATCCTCGATAGTTGAAATATCAATTGATCCATTAGTTTTGTAATTTAGAATTGTTTCAATAATATCTTTTGAATATTTTGAATGTAATTTTAACTCAATTTGTTTCAAATCTGGATCAAATTTATCGATATAATCCTCGGCAACAAATACAGTATAGTTATTTATTCTATATTTGCCAATCCAGCCAAAATCTTCCAATACTTGTAAATGCCATAAAAGGGATCCAGTACCCATCTTCAACATTGATTTTATTTCTCTAAGATGAGCCCCATACGTCCCGATATATTCTAGATAATCGATAATATCTGCTCGGGACTGATTGAGTAAGACATCATTGTGATCGAGAATTCGATCCTGAATATTATAAAATGCACCAAAAACAATCAAGAAAATTCCTAGTGTCTTCTCAAATAGCCATCTGATTAGATTTAGGATTTTCATTGAAAATATTACTATTAATGCAAATAAAAATAAAATTAACAGTTGTGCAAAATTATTGGAAAAATCAAGATTCCTTGGCTGTAAAATATTATTCTTATCCCCATTATTTCCATCTGTGGAAATAGTTGCACTGGGATCTGATAACTGTTGAATTGATAGTGAATCCCATGTTAAACTAATTAGTTCTCCTAGTAATACATCGAAGAAGGTCGGTAGTTGATTTAAAACTAAACCTTGGTCTTCTTCAACATAAGGTACGGGAGAAAGTGTACAGGTAATAATAATGGATTTGTCCGTCGATGCATTTACCATAATGGGTATTGGGTAATCAAGTTCAGTAATGTCTGAATCTGTTGAATTAGATGAATTTACAGATGCTAAGATTTGAATTTCATTTGAAACTTCGATTGACCCGATTTGACCTGTGTACTCAAATGTCTCACCATTATCGTAAATCCCAATTTTATTATTTATCGTGATGTTCCATTTTATGTCTCCACTATCATCTGGAACAATATCTTTGATGTTTTCGATGCCTAATAATGTTTCCAGGTCATCTTCAAACTCATCAACATGAGGTGATACTGTCAAGATTGCATTGTAAGGATTTTCAATAAAATTGATAATTTTCTGCTCATCATTCTCATCAATAGAAAATTTATTCGAACTAGCTAGTATTAACAAATCATAATTATCCAATGTTTTATCACCCAGGTCTTCAAATAAAATTGAATCAATGTTTAGCAAAGGTACTTTGTTCTCTAATTTTTCCAGAATTACCTCGTTTTCAATTGGATTAGAATAAATAATTAAGGCAGATTTTGAATTGTCTTCTGCAGGAATATTATTTGGCAAAATAAGGATAAATGAAAAAAAAGATACAAGGAAAATATTATAAATTATTCTCTTTTTCATTTTTTATTTCACATCTTCAAATTAATTTTTTTTGCGGTTCCTAATAAATTTTTACAAATATTATTATGTGGGGTAACTAGATGCATGTGAATTGGAACCGCTAATTTCATTTTTACTCTAATTTATTACGTCTGAGACGTATTAAAGCTATTTGGGATATACCCAGTGTGATTAATGCGATCCAAAATCCAAAACCAGGTAAGCCATCAGATCCTCCAGCACGTAGAGATGAATATTTAGATTTTACTGCATTTACTACACTCAACACGGCATCACTAATGATCCCAACTTTAGGATCCCATACAATTTCATTAGCATTTATCGTAACAAAAGAGAAATACATCTTTTTACTATCTTCACCATCTTCATCAGACGAGTCTGATAGTGAAGATGAAAGTACATCTATCTCAACACTATCTGCCAATGCCTTTTCAGCCCAGGAGAAGAAACCCTTAGTTCCATTTGCGCCTAATCCAATTTGGGATTCATCATCACCAAATCCCGATTCTTCTTCATCAGTATCACTTTCGAATTCCTGTTCTGATTTTGATTTTATCTTGGTTTTTAAAGCAAGGCTTGTGTCATCCCGTGTATAGGGAAAATCAGAGATCACAATATCAATTTTGAGTGAATTAGGTGTCAAGGTTGCATTATTTTCCAATGTGAATAGTGATGCAGAAATTTTCATAATCAGAGTGAATACTCCATCCACTGTTGATGCATTGTAGATATATATCGCATCTACACCAGTTCCTTGGATTTCCTCAACCATATCTGACCAGTCATGATCATCTAATTCATAGGAAGAGAGTTCTTCTCCATGTTGATATCCTGGAGTAGTACCATTTTCAAGATACTCTATGATTTCTTCAAATTCAACCTTGTATTTCAATTTTACCTCGCTTGAATCGCTTTCAGTCTTGTACTCAAATTCAATTTCGGGTTCGTCATCAATTTCAAACTCTATCTCAAATTTTTCCTCGATTTCTTTGCCATCTTCAGCCTCATATTTATACTTGGATGTGATTTCGAGTTTTTTCGTCTCAAAATCGATTTCTAATTCCCGCTTATAAACATCTTCAAGTTCCTGTTTTTCTTCATGTTCGTATTCATCTTCCTCATCTTCATGATTCTCATCCTTGTCATCAGTTTTTGTCTCATCATGCTCATCATCATCTGTAGTGTCATCGTCTGCTATGACTGATGTGAATGATGTAGCAATTATTCCACTTAGAAGTATGAAAATCATTAACAATCTAATAAGATTCTTCATATTATATCACATTTTAATCAAATCATCATATATTATATGATCCATTTGATCCTAAATTATATTAGTGAAGTATATAATATAAGATGTTCAGGAACACATCTGTCCCACTTATTTAATTAAGAGTTTACTTTAATAATGATTTTGATTAATAAGCATAATTTTTTAGCATTTAATTATACACAAATCAATCAATACTACATGGTCCTTCATCAAAAATTTCTATATAATTATTAAAAAAATTGTGTGTCTTTCACCCCTACTTCGTTTCATCTTTCTAGATTGCTGAATATAG
>CAZRLL010000132.1:9181-10844 GCA_964600735.1 uncultured archaeon | reverse complement strand
GGCAAACCCCGATGCCGATGATCCGTTCGTCGATCTGGCGAAGAGTTACGTCGCAATGGTCGATGAGTTCAGGGGGAGGCGAGGGCCGTCCGCCGAGGAACGCGACGCCCACGACGACAACGTGCGGAATCCCCTTGAACAGCAGCTTGCCAAGCTACGCCCGACCAGTCGAGAGGGCGTCGTTGCGGCAATTGATCTCGTGTTGAGAGAGACGCACGAACGCGCGTCCCCCCTCGGCGGCGAATTGCCTTACACGGACAAGTACGTCATCGCACTGCTTCAGAACGCGCGGAACGCCGTGGACACCGGGCAATGGGATGTGCCGGCCGCGAGCCACATCATGAACAACGATGCTGTAGAAACGCCGGACGAGGTTCGCTCATTCTGCGCCAAGGAACTCATCAACCTAGGCGAAAGATTTCAAAAAGTTGGCGCCACGTTCATAAGGCAAGGCATTCTTAATGCCATGGAGAAAAAGCACGTTGCCGGGACTTTGGGGAAGTCACTGAAAGCTGGCCGTAAAGCCTGCGACGCAGGGCAGGCTCAGTATTTCATACTCCGTGAGCTTGAAGGCGAGGCGCATCGTCGCCGGGACTGACGCAACAGGGAACGGTGGTTCGTGGCGTCTTCCCGCCGCCGGCGGCATGATCCCGCAATCCCCTGAGCGGCCCTAGCCGCCCGTCCGATAACTAGCCCCGCCGCAGGTAGTGGCGGGGCGTCCTTTTATGATATGCTCGGAAACAATTACACGGAGTTGAAAATGACTGATTTAAACGACCTAAACGCCGACGCGATATACGCCGCGATGGTATGGCTCCGCGACTATGCGGAGAGTCCCGATGGCCACTAAACACATCACATTCCCTCAGCACGCCACCAAGCCGACGGAGAAGCCGCGCACCATCGTTGACATCATCGAGGACAACGCAGGCATGGGGGGAGGACAGATCATATCGCTCATCAACGTCGCATTCCCGCAGGCGACAATCGCCGAGATCAATCAAGCCCTCGACGAACATGAAGAGCGACTTAGGGCCGAATCAGACAGTCTCAATGGCGAAGTCCAGGTGATGGCGGAGATGGCGGCCCTGTGCGCGCCTGTGCTCGAACGCGGCGAGGCTTCGACCCTCGGCGAGGCGTTGAAGGTGCTGGCAGACCAGGGCGACGAAACCGCCGCGCGCCACTTGGCGCTTATCGCCGGGCCGGATCAGCAGGAATTCAACAGGTTGCTCGAATTGGCCGTAGAGGCGGACCCGTACTGGTCGAAAGCCGAAGACGGCGGCGGCTATCGGTGCAAGCGAGGAGCCAGATATTCGACGCCGGAGGATTTAGTTGAGGCGTACCGGCGGAATCATGGGCTAGAGCGAGAGGACAGCCAATGACCGCATCAACGTTCACCATACCCAAGGGCAAGTCCGCCTATGCGATGTTTCCACCGGAGGTTCAGGCTCTCATTGATGGCAGGGTTGAAGCCGTGAGGGATAAGCCGTGGGCAGCCGCCTATCACGCCGTCGAGGATTTCGCTAAGATGACGGAATCGGCCCTTAGCTATCCCGCACTAACCGATACTGAAATTGGAAATGCTGACGCCAATTTTAGATTGATGGTCACGGCGCTGCTTGAACGTCTAGGAGTTGATGTCAAGCCATTATCTGATCCATTC
>CAZRLL010000132.1:8236-9171 GCA_964600735.1 uncultured archaeon | reverse complement strand
CGGCGATACGTCAAGAAGGTTGGGGGCGAAGGGGCCGTGAGCGCCCAAATGGCGGCGTGGGCCAACGAGCACAGTGACGAGCTTGAAAGTCTGCAAACGGGCCTCATGATTCGTTATGGAAAAATCGAGGGCGATGGGCCGAAGCCCCTTCAGGAAACCCTTGACGAATGGATCGAGAAGACCCGCAACATGTTCAATGGGGAAGGCAAGGTTGATCCTCTCGCGGTCGGGCTGGATTTTGATGGTTCGGGGATGTTATGCACGACAGACCCCTTCACCAGCGCCGCAAAAAAACAAGCGTTTCGGATCATGACGGGGCAACAATTTGATGATCGGGGCTTCACAAGGATCGTGTCCGTGGGAGAGATATGGACAGCCCCGACTGGTACCGTCCGGCCCAGCGAATCCGATCAGCGCCGCGAAGCAATTAGAGTGATCGTAACCGAGGGAGAGGAAGAGATTGCCGCCACAATCCCAATCGAACGGGACTGGGAATCAGGCAAGGGCATTTTGGGAAAAACGGAAATGGCTGTCAACGTTAGCCGCGTGGACTATTCCGGGATGTAGCGACACGGCGTGGCCTGGTAGGGCAAGGCTCAAGGAGGGGCGGCTCTTCGGGGCTGCCCTTCATTGCAAGGCCTGCCTACGGACTTTCACGCGGCATGACATTGGACCTTCCAATGCCCCCAGAAATGATTGGTAGGTTGCGCGACGATCTAAGTCAGGCGTTGAAGGCGGCTGCTGGCCTATAACCTTCAAAAAAGCACTAGCCCCATTACCTATCTCATTCAATTTCATGGACCCGCTGGACAGCGTTGCAGCGCCCCGGCCGTCGCGGGCCATCTTCTTCGCCATCGCGGGAGCGGATTCATGCCGGTTGGCTGGCAAAAACATCCCCGGCATGGTATGTTGATGGGGAATGGAATTCGAGGCAA
>CAZRLL010000132.1:0-8226 GCA_964600735.1 uncultured archaeon | reverse complement strand
GCCAAAACTGAATACAGACAGGGCGCTGGGCTGATGGCGCAAAAAAGTCCGTTGATGGAATTTTCCCCCAGGGGGCGACCCTGGCGCGAACTTGCGGACGAACTTGATTCTCCAATAAATCAACAGAATGCTATCCCGCAAGTTGAGGCGCTTCTGAGGCTTCGCAAGGCCCAACGCGACCAAGGCGTGATTGGAGGGGACTATGGGGTTTTTGTGATAGCTTACCTCGTCGAATTCATCGTTGAAGAGCGGCGTCAACTCGAAAAAATTCCTGGATTAGAAGCGCTATACGACCAGATGGATAAAATCGAGATTAGAGAAATGGGTTTTACCGATTGTTACCTGCTAGGCGAGGGGCCGGAAGAGCATCAAGCCCTCGAAAGGGAGTGTGATAGGATCAGTGATCACGTGGCAGCGAGCATTTACGACGAGTACAGCGAGCCGGAATTGGCCACCTTGCGCAGGCATAGTCGGACGGAGTTTTCCCGGCTGTATGAGGCCGGTCGCAAGGAGTGCAGCGTGTGCGCAGCTACGATGGCGGCGGATCGCGGGTGTTGGTTTATTGATGATTCATCGCACGGGAGGGTGTTGAACTAAATGCCCGCGAATAATTGCCCAGGAATTGATTGGCCCGTCATCCGCGCCGCCGTAGTCTCAGGCAAGCTATCATTGCGCCAAATCGCCAAAGACCACGGCATTTCTCATCAATCGATCATGGCCCGGCGCCAACGGGAAGGCTGGCAATCCGGGGGCGTTACCACCCAGGCTACCACCGAGACTACCATTGTTACCACCCTCGAAAATTCACTTACCACCCTGAACGCGGTTGCGCCCCAAGATAAGCGGGGAAAGCAGATCAAAACACGTGCTTCGTGGACGCCGGAACGCGCGGCGGATATCCTTCAGAAACTCAAAAAGGGGACCAAGTTAGAAATAGTAGCCCGAGCAGTAGGTATCAGCCCCTCATCATTTCAGGACTGGCGCAATTGGGACGCTGATTTCGGCGCCCTGGTGATACAAGCGCGCTTCGGGCATATTGGCGAGATGCAAGCGATAATTCCCGACGCGGCAAGGCGCGGAGACTGGCGGGCTGCGCAAAGCGTATTAGAACACGCGCCCGAGACCCGCGCCGATTATCAATCACAAGTCCCTGGTGCGATCACATTCAACATCAAGGTTGTCCGAGCATCCCAGGCTGAAGCGGAGATGATTGACGTGACGCCGGAGAAAGCCGACAGCCCAATAATTGAAGCTACGCCGGAATGACCGATCAGACCGAATTCATTGAACTGCCCACGGCATAACACATAAGAGAGGTTTAAGATGGCAGCTTTACGAGGACTTTTGAAAGAGTTCCGGCATAAGCCGCCGGTCCCGTACCCAGCCCGCCCCGGCGCCAAGGCTGAACCCGAGGCACACCCCGTTCGCCCCAAACTGCCAGGGACGCGGGATCGCATCGCACCCCAAGGCTTAACAAGCAACCCGAAATCCTGGCGTCACAAGCGGCCAAGGGTTTAATGGTTCGGCCCCGTACAAGCTGCGCAGTGTAGACAGGATACGGAGAACGGGCGGATTACAGCGCCGTAGGGTCGTGTGCAATAATGCTGGACAATCCCCCGGGGACCATTTTCGTGACGCCGGGAACATGGTGAATGTCCGTCATGTCGGACATTTCCCACCCAGTCACATCAGATTACTCGGGCGGGAAAAGTAATGTGAGTTGGTGGCGGATCACGTTGATCATCGGCATCGGCAGTTGTCCGATATTTGCGGACATCTCAGACCCGACGCCGTTTTAAGCGGCCCCGGTGCTGATATGCAAGCCGACTTGGCCCCACACGGGGCGTCACAGCACGAAAACACCCTCCGGGGTGCCCGCACTGCCAACCAGGGCCGTTTCCCCGTCTATGGGCTCCCTACGCGGATGAAGCGGTAGTGTGGGATAGCTCCCCATGAGCCGTTTGCCCAGCGTCACGAATATGTATGGTACGCGCGGAGTGCCTCGCGATGGACAATGAAGCCTACCGCTTGGCCAGGGTGATCGGTATGCCTCGCCCCTCATCCATCGTCATTCCTCATACCTTCCGGTCGCTGGGTTAAAGTGCAAATGCGCGACGCCCGCTCGCCCAAGGTGACGATGCCGGGATTTCTTCACATGGATTTCGCACTCCGATGACCGGGTGCCGTCTTCGTGCCAGGGGCGGTAGATAGAAATCCCGAAGTCTGCTTTGCCTACCCAGTTTGCCGACCCGCTGATCGACATTAGGCTCGGCGCCGTCTTTTGCTTATCCATCTTTTCCGGCTTTGCGGGGTGGGCGACGAACCAGACGTGGACACCATGAGATTGCGCAAAGCGTTTGACCTTCGCCAACATGGCTCCGATATATTCGGTCTCACTCACGCTGCGCGGTCGGCTGTGTTCAAATTCGTTGTACGGATCAAGCACAAGCCCATTGATGCCATAGCGCATCACCGCCACCCTGGCTTTCTCAAGCACCCAATCGATGGTCGGACTCTCATCCTCGGCGCGGATGAAGGTGAAATGTTCGTTGATCCAGGCCATCGCGTACCGTAAGTCGCCTTCGCCCATGCGCGTTGCTCCCATGCCCTCCCAGGCCGGCATAGACAGTTTCTTCTCAGCGAGCTTGAGAATGTGTTCCTCGGGGGAGTTCTCGAAACTGCAAAGCGCCCATCGCTGTTCATGGCTCATGGCGAGATTAACCGCTATGGCATCAACGACTTCCGATTTCCCACTGCTTGGATATCCTGTCACCACGTACAACAGGCCCGGCACAACAGAGAGCAGGCCGTCAAGGCTGGAAAACCCGGTCGATAGCCCGCGCGCCCGGCCCTCTCGAAACAGCCGCATCACATCGGCGTCGTAGTGATCCGCGCCATAGAGCGACGCAATCGGGTACGGCTTCGCCGCCTTGATGCACTCACGCACCACCTGGGAACCGCACTCGACCAGCGCCTCGTTGGCGTCCTTCACTTGAACGTCGTTGGCGTTCGGCCATTTCACCCGCCAACATTTCTCCTTGCCGATCCGCCGCGCCAGTTCTTCCTCCAATGCCTGACCGGCCTCGTCAGCATCAACCGCCAGAATGACGCGCTTCGCCGTCTCAAGCGCGTCGTGGCAGTTCCAGACGTAGGAAAACTTGGCGTCAGTCTCCGGGTTGATCTCGGCTTCCCGCACCTTCCCTGGTGCGCCGTCCGGCACGGACAGGATGGCATAATTGGCCAGCAGCCCGGCCTCGTGCAACGAGAGGGCGTCGATCTCGCCCTCAACGATGATGATAGTTTTGTGATCGCGGATGGTGTCCAGGCCATAGAAAATCTTCTCCGCGCCCTTGTGCTGGCGGAAAGTCTTTTGCGGTCCTCGAAACTTGATGTTGATTGTCTCGCCGTCTCGGAAGTATGGGAACGCGGCGCAATCGACCTCGCAATTTGGCTTCGGCATCCACGCACGCGTCGATGTCACCTTGGCTGCATCGAGTGTAGCGCGTGATATGCCGCGCTCCCCGAACCAAGCTACCATTTTGTCCGTCAATTCGCCGGACAGTGGTGGTGGGCGTTTTGGTGTGGTTACCTCGCCGGCGCTGTGATCCTGGCTCGCTTGCTCCCGGCCCTGCTCGTCGCTGTGCGGGGGCAAGCCGCTAATGGTCTGTAAGGGGCCACCTTCGGCTTTTGGCAGCGTCAGCCCCGCGACACCCGCCAAGCGCTCGACCGCCTTGATAAAATCCAGGCCGTCCATGCGCATATCGAAGGCGATGACATCGCCATGAGCGCCGCAACCGAAACAATGGAAGAAACCCTTCTCGTCACTGACCTTGAAGGATGGCGTTTTCTCTTTGTGAAAGGGACAGAGCCCGGAAAATTCGCTGCCATTTCGGGTCAGGGCCACGCGGTGCCCTATGAAGTCTGAAGGCTGTACCCGTAGCCGTATCTCGTCGAGAAATTCGGGAGAGAATGCCATCACAATCCCCCGTACCGTGGCGGCTCATTGGCGACGTACCCAGCATCCTTCTTCGCCAACACTGCGCTTGTGCGGGCAAACCACTTGTCGCTATTGCTCAGGCCCTGGCTGGCGAGATAATCGTCGTAATTCTGAAGTTCGCCTTCGATATTTGGAATGTTGTGATAGGCTGATCGCCAGCGTTCGAGGGCGTCAGATTTTAGGCGAATCACTTTTCCCAAAAAAGCATATTGGCGAGGCGCGTCAGCGCCATCTTCGCCATCTTCTCTTTCTTTCTTTAAGGGAAGGGGAAGGGGTGGCACAGCCCCGGCACCTGCCCCGGCACCTGCCCCGGCAGAACCGGAATTGTGCTGTTCCAACGCGTTAGCCTTAAATAAGCGGCTTTTTTTCTCGGCTTTTTTTCGTTGAGAACTGCTGAAATTTGCGTCCTTTTTCCACTGTTTTGCTGATTTCTCGATCCAAATATGCCCGTCTCGGACGCTGAAAAAGTCACCATCGATCAGTGCTTTCTTCACAGTACGGTAACGGCACGTTCCCATGTTGCAGATACGCGCGAGATGGCGGTCATTGTCCGGGACAAGTCGATCCTTATCGATGAAATGGCAAATCAGGGTGATATAGACGCCCCGCTGCTCCGGCGTGAGCGGGTGCGTCCCTGAGACGAAATCGCTAACCCATAAAGTCGTGAAGTCCATCAGCGCATCCCCCTTGCGCCCGTGGTTTGTTCGGCCCATTCGTGAAGGTTGGTGATGGTGGCGAGATTGGTCATGCCGTCGCCCTCCGCGTTCGCTTGATCTCTTCCGGCGGCGGCCACCCTTGGGCGTCCAACGCCTTGGCGGCGTCATGGATTCCGTCCGGGTCCATGCCGGCAAGATCGCAGACCTCACGGAAGCCACTGCTGTTGCTCAATAGCCAGGAACGCGCGCTTTCCTGGTCGCCTATGCACACGAACGCGGCCGGCGACCTTCCGGGTTTCTGGTGTAGGGCATCGTCGAAGAAGCGATGAAGCACCCCCGCCCACAAGCCATTTTCACGCATCCCGCTCATCGCTTTGGCACCTTGCCGGACATGGTGCGGTCCGGCGGTTTCATGGCCCGCCCTTCTTCGGCCCAAAGCAAGATCGCGATGGCGTCGGCCTCATTGTCATCGGCGGGCTCAAAGCCTCGATCCTTGACGGCCGCGATCACCGCTTTCTTGTTGGCGTTTCCTTTGCCGGTGATGAATTTTTTTATGGTGCCCACGGGGACGCCTTGGTAGGGCACATCGTGATGCTCGGCCCAGGCTGTCAACGTCGCCATGAAACCGCCGTAGGCATGGGCCGCATCGACGCCACGATGGCGGCGGACCTCTTCAAAGGTGATTTCCTCGATGCCCCCGAGTGATGAATATAACTCGGTCAGCCATCGCCGGAATCTCAGATAACGCATACCTCCGCCCTCAAATCGGCCGGGTCGGAAAGAGGCAACGCCCGAGACGACACGCCCATCAACGCGGGCTGCGAAGCCGGTCGTGGTGCCGAGGTCGAGGGCGAGAATAGGTGCGCTCATGGTCTGGCTCCGTTAAATATCTCAAACAATCTGTAGCCGCACTTTTCGGCGAACGTCTCTTTATGAGGCTGTGGCAACTTCATCTCCATGTCCGATCCAGCCGGTGCGTGGTGTTCGTTGGAAAAGTTCGCAGTATCCGTTTTCGGGGGCAGGGCAAAGGGACTCCACGAAGGCATAGAACTCATCGGGCTTTTGGCTGTTGGCGCGCAGCGGGCCGGTAAGAACTGTCGTTTGATTCGTCAGGGTTACGATAGGCGAACCGCGCACCGCCAGCAGGCAATGTTCGCTCTGGCCGCGTAACCAGTCGCCGGTACCCATGCGATTCTTGACCCACGTCAGGATCGTCTTGTGGCGGAAGCCCCAGGCGTCGAGCACTTCAAACGCCTCGCGCATGTGGTGGTTTGTTGTCCACAGCCAGAGAATGGAGTCCTCGTTTGCAATACCGCCCACGTCGAGGGCCTTGATTTGCTCGATTGACATTTGCGGATAGGGATGAGTCGCGCGGTGCGATGGATCAGCCTTGCGAAGCTCATAGGGCCACGGCGGATCAGCGACGATGACGCGGAATGGGCCACGCGGGAGCGGCGGCGGCTCGGCCTTGATGGCGGCCGCTTGTCGCGCCACCTTGAGCCGCCTGAATGGGCCATCAACCCGGCCCGTCCTGTCCATGTCGGCTTGCAGTTTACCGAACTTTTCCGGCTCGGCCTCCGCTGCCTCAACGATGGCGGCGGCCTTTTCCATAGTGCGCCCTGAACGTCCCGTTCCGCGAGCGGCCTTGTCTTTTGCCCTACCAACATCTGTGAAAGTTTCACCAATGTCAGCGCGGGTACCCTGCCGCTCCTTCGCCTTCGCCCGCTCCTCTTCCTCCACAGCCTTCCAAACGGCAACGGCCTCGCTGGGCGTGAAATCAAGTCGTAAACAGTTTTCCGAACGCTCGCCCCGGACCACGGCCTCAATGTCAATAATGGTGGTGGGTATAGTCTCGCGTTCTAACCGCTTGAACGCTTCGATCCGGCGCGCACCGGCAATCAGCCGGTTGCTTGGCGTGATGACGATTGGATGAAGCAAGCCGATGTCGCGGATGTTGTCGGCAAGACCTCCGATGTCGCCCATTTCCTGGCGGTGACGAGCGCCAATATGGATGTCGGCAATGCGAATTTCGCCGTTCATGCCGTCATCCCTCGTCATGAAGGAATGCTGCTGTCCATGCACTGTAGGCGCGTTGCCTCTCAATCCAAGAGCCTGCCGAGTGTTCGAGGTCGTGCCGGAACAGCGCGGCGCGAAAATGTCCCCAGGCCGCTGCCTCGATTAATTCGATCCGCGTTTGAGCGCTACGGGGAGGTTCGTTATTGTTGGCGTCTGGTAGAAGGGGCCAATGTGCCGAAAAAAACGATGAAGGGTAGACTAGGACGTTGGAGTGTTGTGGGCTACCTGCCCTTGAATTGTCCATCCAGGAAAGTCCTTTGTAGGGACTTGTCGAAACTGGCCCAGTGTGGTATTTACATGCGGCGCGCGTTTCGACAAACCCCAGTTAAAATCAGACACACGTTCGGCATCCCCGCCGGGCGTGTGTTGCGTTTTGAGGTGTTGGGCGAGCATTAAGCCGCCGCTAACGGTTCGGGAGACGGCTTCAGGGCCTCAGCCGCCGTGCTGGTTGCAGTTCGCGCCGCCAGCCAGTTCATAAGCGCCTGTCTGTCGTATCGGACGATTTGGTGCGATAGACGAATATAGGGTGGGCCGTCAGACCGGCGACCTCGCCAGTTTTCAAGCGTTCGAGGTTTCATTTTGAGGATAAAGCTGGCCTCTGCCGGTGTAAGCAACGGCTCAATAGCGGCGTTTTGGGGTTGGGCTGTCTGCTCGATCTTGTCCATTAAGTGCTCCCGCGTTAAGGGTAATGATGAAGTACACGTGGAAGCGTAGGGTATAACGGATCAGAAAGCAGCACAGTGTTAGGGAAGGACGCCGACGTGGTTCCCTACAAAGGCTTCTTGATTAGTTTTCTGATTCTATCGCGGCGTTTTTCCGTGGCTTCGGCGTCCGCGCCTGATAGCTCAATGATCGCGATGTCGAGCGCAACGGCGTATATGGATTTGGAGGGATCTTTTGCCCAAATTGCATCCGCCAGAGCTTGCCGCGTTGCTGTCGCCTCGCTCCGCTTCCGGTTGGTATTTTTGGCGCGTTCAACACTGAACGCCCTCGCTTTCCCGCCGCCAACGATGATAGGCGTAAGAACTTCGGCTTTTGCGCTCTCAAGAGAGGCCATCTCTCCTACCCAAACCTCAGCCGTGTCTATTCCCTTATCGTCAACAATCGCGTCGTACCGTCTCTTTAGACCGGCGGTTGCGGCGTCAATAATTGCCAGTTGATCCGGCGTAACGTGAAACTGGATTTTCTCGCGATGGCTTGAAAGGCGAGTCAGGCTACGCAGCATTTTGGGGCCGCGTTTTGGTTCCATTATTGACCGCCGTGGGGGATCATGGTGTGCTCGATCCTTAAGCCTAACATCAACCCTCACTCTCACGGACAACCCTTTGAACGGTTGCTGTCCCTAAGCCAAGTTCACGGGCGATGCGCCTTATGCCTTTTCCGGTCTGACGCTCGGCCATTATCTTGTGCTCGATGGCTTGAGATATGCGCGGCCTGCCGATCCGCTTCTTGGTTCGCGCCATGCCTGCCTTGACGCGCTCTGAAATCATCGCCCGT
>CAZRLL010000131.1:0-10964 GCA_964600735.1 uncultured archaeon | reverse complement strand
GAAAATTGTAGCTATTCAAGCAAAGCACAATAAAGAATTAGAGGAAATTGAGGCTCACAGCGATGACATCATCACTTGCATTGCATGTTTTCTCAGTATACTCCCAAGAGTAATAATTTATCAATTGATATATTTTTCTAAAGTTTGTAGAAAAAGTATATATTATATCTAGTATTTCCTGATTCACAATGGTTTACGCACAGCGAACTGCAATATCTTTACTCGGTAAAAGAAAAGAAGCATTTAATTGGGCTAAAGAAGTAGCTAAATACATTAACGAAAAATTCAATCAGAATGTTGAAGTCTATACTCAAGCCATGGGTGATCGACCTTTAGGGACTATTTATTGGATCGGTAAACATGAAAATCTTACCAAACTGGAAGAGTTTAATCAAAAGCTAGCTGCCGATCAGGGTTACAAAGATCTTCTAGCAAAAAGTGTTGATCTTTTTGTCTCTGATTCAATTTATGATAGTATTATTTATGGTCCACATAAGTGAAACAGATAAATGATGAATAAATTGCGCTTAACGTGACCTAACCGCAAATTATTATGATTGTTCCCATTCAATTTTGATTTGAACCACTAGAATTGTTATAAAACTTGGGAAAACGATTAGAGAGTCTAGAGCTAAGTTTTTTGCGCGGTGGTCTCATTATTCTTTTGATAAAATTTATTCCAGCAGAGTTAAATCTAAACTGCCTAGGATACTTTGAATTATAAGCTCGAGTGTTTATTCTTCGTAATTTCATATTATGCTTAATTGATTTTAATTTGTTTTCTAGTATTTGGAAATTCTTTGGCGAGATTGTAATTAATTTTTGATAGACAAGTCCTATTTTCAACTTACCAATGTTATTGGAGTTCATCCAGATTTTATTTAACAATTTCTTGAAGCTAATGATAAGTAGAGTTAAATTAATTTTAGTGAACTGAACAACCGTTATTAACCATTTCTTACTTTTAGTAATAACTGGTTTTACCGGCTGTACTACTGGGATCAGTTTTTCTTTGACATTGCTAAGACGTGACTTCAATTTTAATCTTTTCAGGAAATTAGAAATTTTGAATTTTGCTATGGAGGGTGTTGGTGAAATTTTCTCATTGAATGAAGTAGTAAATCTATTCCAATTTCGTTTTGTAATAACATATAAACTGGACAACTTTTCTCGACAATATGCTAGAAATAATCGTAACTTAGCGTTAAACACCCTCGAGTACTTGGGAAGAATAACCATAATGAAATGTCTTAACGATATTCCTACAAATATTAGGAATAACCATGCATGGGCTGGGAAAGATAAAATAAAGTTTCCAAATTTTCTAAAAGCAGGAATAAAGAATTCATGCTTTAATTTGCTGAAATATACAAAAAAAACCAATCCGAAGTATCTAGTAGCTGAAACATCAAATTTTGATCGATATAGTATTATTGGTCCTTGTTCCTGCAAATAGATATAGCCCGGATTTTGGGATTTTGGAAATATTAATTTATTAATATTGCCATTCGATTTGTAATTATACAACAAGGCCCCATCTAGTTCTCCTATAAATTTCAATCTTTTACCTCCTCTGAATTCAGAATTCCTTTCTATATTGGGTTTAATGGTTTTCAGTCGAATTTCACCATTGGCATTTATCCTGATAAATAAGTCATTCCCAAAATTTTTCATATAATTTGAATTCAAGGGATTTGGTTTTTCTGGTCGATAAACACCAGCTATAGTTTCTATTAGATTGTAACCAGGATTGACAGAACTTATCTTTTCATTAATTGTCCGCTTAATTGTTAGATCTGATAAAATAATATCAAGCAATTTCAGATAAAAATAACCCAAGGCGTATTTTGTAGAATTAGAGGTTAGAACTAACGATATTCGGTACGCTGGAATTAGAAATACTCTTGTTGAATTACCGTGATTTGTTGATGAATATTCAATGATTAGAGGGTGTTCAGATAACACCCTAAATGGTAAACAAATCCCGTCTGTAGCCGAATGAGGTTGATACCATATACTGAACATATTAAACATGGTTGATGGTTTGAATAGGATAGATGAATCTCCAACGTAACATTGATTTAATTCATCAAATAATGTTAATAAGTCCTGTATGGATGATGTAGCATTTAAATACAAGAAGGTTAAATCTGGACAATCATCATCTTTCAGAAACTTTCCATTTGATTTTTTGTAACCAATTACTAAATTTGACCCTTTGTCTGAATTATTGATACTAGTCTGGTTTAATTTTAAAGGTATAAGGATTTTTTCTCGAATTGCCACTTCAATTGGTTTTTGTTGAATTTCCTCTATTGCTGTTGCAATTAAACCGTAATTGTGTGGTGAATAGTACCATTGTGACTGGGGAGAAAATATTTGCTTCAAAGGTACGTTATAATATTGTTTCAGTGAAATATCATTGATATTTCTATCTGGATACAATCCCCTTCCCTCTATAAATTGATCTCCATCATTTCTTAAATCTCCTAATCCGCTCGTATGAACCAAAATATCCTTCAAAGTGGTCGTTCGCATGTTTCTGATGAATTTTCCCTTGGGTTCAACGAATTCCAAGAAATCAAGGTGTTTTTCAATGGGATCATTGTGATGAAATGTTTCATTTTCAGTCATTTGTAAATATAATATCGATATAAAGATTTCCAATAATTTCCCAATTTTAAACCTTGACTGAATGTTGTATCTCTCTTTTTTATCTAAATCTGAAAATCCTTTACTTGAGAAATAGTGGTCACCGTTTATTGATAAACCTAACGCAATTCCGGGTGTAGAAACCTTTTTTATTGCCTTTTCGAGCAACAAATTTAGTCTGTCCTCATAAGCCATGTCGATCAAACAAGAAATCGGGATTTAGATATGCATCGGTGATAATTGCTATTTTTATATTCAACTCTTTTTATTTCGAAAATTTATAACAAATTAGTTTAAACTGATTATAATTTCAATCTTAGTTTATTATATTTTGTCATCAATTATTTGATCTGAAAACAGCAATACTTACATTTTCAGTACCACCTAAATCAAATGCTGTATGAATAAAATTTTTAATTGTACTATGCGGATTATTATGTTCTATTAATTCAATTAGGTCAGATTCATCAAGTAGTAGATTTTTGTTCATTGCTTGTGTTAATCCATCGCTGGTCAGAACAATTAATGAATCTTTGCTCAAGGCTTTTACTCCATAATTCACTATATTTTCGATATTGTCCAAGCTATCGACATTTAGAAATTCATATTGTTTAATATTTAGTAGTTCTGCCTTATTACTATTAAATATATATAGATAAGAATCACTATTGACACCCAATACAAGTTTTGTTTAAATTTAATAGCCACAATAACCGTAGCATCACCAACGGACTCTTTTGATTCAGTTTTCAGTTTCGGTAATATTTCCACAATCCCCGAATTAATTTTTTGTATGACATATTCTTTCAGATTTTGAATTACCTGTGATTGTTTATTGGAGTTAAAAATTTGTCCTATAAATTTAATATTTTCTTTGTTGATAAAACTCAATATCATGGTATCTGCAAGAAGACCCCCAAAATGTGCATCCGATATCACAACCATTGTCAAATCATTATCAATAAATCCATCAATGCTATCTTCATTTAGCCGATTATACATGTTTCCCGTTTTATAACCTGCTGTATTAACCAGAGCCATGGTATTCGATCCAATTATTCGAAGACCAATTAATCCTGATTTACAATAAGAACTACCTAAGAGAATAGCTTCAGTATCATTTGTCTGAGATTCCCATTGTATGGTTTCCATAACAATTAAAGGGGTATAATGTCATTATTCAATTTAAGATTTCTTACATTACTTGTAAATTTGCAAAATTAAAAGTATTTCGGAGCTCAAAAGACCTTCGAGTACTAGAAATTCCAATAAATACAGGAAGTGTAGATTATATTGCTCTATCAACCATATATTTTGCAAATGCAGCCAATATCTCTGTATTTTGATTTTGTGGAAGCATCGAAGTTAAATCAATTGCTTTTCTAGCTTTTTGTTCAGCTAATTTCTTGGCATTATCTATTGATCCAATTTCAAACATTGTTTTTAGGCAAAGGTCAATATCCTCTTTGCTGGCATCTGAATTGCCAAATCCCTTTAACATTTGGTCCTTTTGCAAATCACTGGCATTTAAGAAGGCGTAGATAGCAATTAACGTACGTTTTCCTTCCCTTATATCAGATCCTACAGGTTTACCAATTTCCTCTTCTTTTCCAATTAATCCGATTATGTCGTCCTGGATCTGAAATGCTGTACCAGCTAATCTAGCATAATCACGTACAATATCAATTATGGGATCTTCAAGTTTATTCAGGGCAATTCTAGCTCCGGTAACACACGAATATTCAAATAGAACACCTGTTTTCAAGTATTGCATATTGGTAACATCATCTACAGTTAGTGAATTTATTTCCCGTGTCTCAAATCCAATGTCATACATCTGTCCCTCGCATAGTTTCATATATATTTGACCAAGTTCTTTCGTAAATGCATATCTTAAATCATATGAAAGTCCTTTTATTTCACCTACAATAGAAAATGCTAGTCCAAATAAAACATCACCAGCCAGAATAGCAATTGTGGGATTCCATTGCTTCCATACAGCAGTCAAACCCCTCCGTAATAAATCTCTATCCATGAAATCGTCATGAATCAAAGAAGACACGTGTATAGATTCAATCGCTGCAGCGGGTGCCAGTGCCAACTGTTCGTTACCCCCCAAGGATCCGCAAACAAGCTGCATCATTGCGGGTCGAAAACCTTTTCCCCCTCCTTTTAGGTAATGTAGGGCAGCCTCTCTTAATGGATCGACAGGATTGATATATTTATTTCCCATTTCCAAAACATAGTTTCGAGCAATCTCACCACGTTTAGCAATTTCATTCTTGAGGTCCACAAGTGATTTCAAATTTGATAAGTTGAAAGATTATCGATTTTTAAAGGGATAATTTCCTGTAAATTTTCCAAACAACCCACGATAATTTTTTCCACGCAGTAAATTTCATTCAATTTGCAATAAAACCATTTCATTGATATTTGTTGGTGATGTGTTATAATAGACAATAATAAACAGGATTTACCTTTGATTTATTATCTAATTGCTGCTTGTGGATTGGTTTATTCCATAATTGGGATAATAACCTATTTTACTTTGACCTCTGAAAAAAATATAACTCATCTACCAGCGTGGTTTAGAAGAACGATTGATGGCTTATTTATTCTATTTTTTTGCTTTTATGTACGAAAACACCCCAACAAAAGGCCATGGCGCGGATGGTTTAAAAATGAGTGGATACTCTGGTATACACTAATTTCTCTATTAATTCATTACGGTGGTATGTTGCCCCCAATTTATTTGTATGACAGAGTACCAATATTTAATAAATTAACCCATGTAAATGCATCAATTGTGATTCTATTCCTCTTATCATATGGTAGGGAAACTGATCAACCTCGGATATCCGATTTTGCTATTACTTTAATCATTGGAATATTATGGGAAATTTCTGAATATCTGACTACACCCGATCATATTAATTACTGGACTGTAATCGATATTGGTTATGGTTGGGATGACACGAAGGGTGACTTGATCGCAAATTTTATTGGTATTATCTGTGCTTATATCCTAAGTTATGTAAAAACTAAGTAATTCCGAATTCAAAAAAAAAATATGAATTTTTTTCTTTTTCATGCGGAACTCTAATTAGTAAATCTAAAATAACAAGATCAGGGCTGGTAAGGGAAAAATGAAAAATTTAAATCATTTGGTATCAATTAAGGATATAAACCGAGAACAAATAGAAACGATTCTAGATCATGCAAGGGAGATTGAATCCAATCCATCAGACTTTACACAAAAGATGGATGGCAAAATATTAGCTACGATTTTCTTTGAACCGAGTACAAGGACTCGCTTATCATTTGAATCTGCCGCGCTTAGGTTGGGTGGTAAGGTCCTTGGATTTTCTGATCCGGCCACATCTTCAGTGAAAAAAGGAGAATCTATCGCAGATACTATTAGGATGGCCGCTTCTTATTCTGATGTAATCGTGATGAGGCATTGGTCAGAGGGTAGCGGACGAGTTGCCTCTGAATTTAGTTCTGTTCCCGTAATCTCTGGTGGAACAGGCATACAGGAACATCCTACCCAAGCATTATTAGATATGTATACCATGAAAAAGGAATTTGGAAATCTAGACGGATTGACAATAGGATTACTTGGAGATTTAAGATATGGTAGAACCATTCCCTCTTTACTTTACGCATTTGCTAAATACGACAATATTAAATTGAAATTATTTTCACCGCCCCAATTAAAGGCTAGGATGACCGTTTTATCCGATATTGAAGGTAAACTGGAATATCAGGTGGAGGAAAGATTAGAAGATACAATTCATGAATTGGATGTATTATATGTTACCAGGGTGCAAAAAGAAAGGTTTCCCGATGAAGCAACATATGAACGCGTTAAAGATTTTTATCAAATTACACCAGAAGTGCTGAAAAATGTCAAGGAGAGCATGATATTGATGCATCCTTTACCACGAGTGGGAGAAATAGATTACAAGGTGGATAATATGCCTCAAGCGAGATATTTTCAACAAGCGAAAAATGGCGTCTGGACACGTATGTCTATTTTGGATCTTATGCTGGAGGACAAATAAATGGACAATCAAGATAAACAGATGTTAGTTTCAAAAATTCCCAATGGTACGGTTATCGACAAAATACCTGCAGGGAAATCATATCAAATAATAAAAATCTTGAAAATTAATGAAGATATAACAGATACAGTTGCCATTGCAATCAGAGTGAGCAGTAAATCTATGGGATCCAAGGATATTGTTAAATTAAGAAATCGTAAACTGACTGATAGTGAATTAAAAAAATGTTGGTTAATAGCCCCTAATGCTAAAATCGCCTTGATAGACAATTATGAGGTAATAGAACGGTTTAAACTAGCAGATAGAGAATTTTCTAATATATTTGAAGGGGTATTAACATGTATTAATCCTACTTGTTCCACCAATTTTAGAGAACCAATTACACCAAGATATATCCTTATGCAAAGAGATCCTTTGTTAGTCCGCTGTCTCTATTGTGACAGAGTAATGATAGAGAAGAATATACGAGATCAGCTATGATCAATAAATATCTAGAAAAACATCCAGGTGCTGATATTGAGTATTTACCATCTGGAATCGATTTACATGTGCATTTTAGAGAACCTGGCCTGATAAATAAGGAAACCATGGAAACAGGACTGAATACCGCACACGCTGGAGGAACCACCACAGTCGTTGATATGCCTAATACAATCCCAGTAACAGATACTCTGGATACATTGAATCACAAATTATCCATTGCTGAAAAAAATAGGGGAATATTATTAGCTGGGGGGTTAACTGATAAATCGGTAAATTCTGGCGAAATTGTCAAAATAGCTAATAAGACCAAAATATTGAAGGCATTCTTAGCTGATTCCACTGGAAATCTAAAAATTGAATGGAATCATCTTATTAGAGGAATAAAACTGCTGGAAAACCGAACTTTAATTATGTTCCACGCAGAACATAGCCAATATATTAAAAACAGAACTGAAGAAAGTTTGGAGCTTGATGTAAGACCAATCAAAGCAGAAGTGGAGTCGATCAAGCAAGTTCTGGAACTGGCAAATGAATTCCCAGAACAATTATTTCATGTTACTCATGTATCAAGCTTTGATGGAGCTAAATTACTCGTCAATCAAAATGAGGTTTCCTGGGATGTTTTACCGAAATATCTGCAGTTCACTACAGATTTAGTCAATACAAAAGGGAATTTCGCTAAAATGAACCCACCGTTACGAACCAATCATGATTTAGAAGGATTACTGCAATTATTCTTTCAAGGAAAAATACCTATGCTTACAAGTGATCATGCTCCTCATACTGTCGAAGAAAAGCAAAAAACTGTAGCCGGTGCACCTGGTGTACAAGAGCTGTATTATTTTGCATTAGATCATTATTTACGCGGTAATATCAGTAAGGAAATTTTGATGGACGTTGTGCATGATAATCCCAAAAAAATACTTGAAAAGGTAGGTATACAGCCGTTAACCAGAAGAATTGCTGTAGATAGGCAAGCTAAATTTACTCTCGCTAAAGATAAAATAATCTCCAAATGTCGCTGGTCTCTATGGGAAGATTTCACGTTTCATGGTAAAATAATAGGATTCCTTTGATGAGAAATTTTATTACACTATCCTTCTGTTAATTCACTAATTTGTTGATAAAAATTCTCCGCAGCTGCTCTTTTGTCCTTAGATTCAGAAATACCCCTCGACACATTATATAGTGCCCGGTTTTTGAAAAATCTATGAATTGCAGAGATTTTTCCTTTTTGGTGTCCCAATCCTGGTGCCAAAACAATGGGAGATGAAGCAATTTTAGATATTTTTTCAATAATATCGCTTGTTATATGATTTGTTGTACCAACGACTATCCCATCTGCAACCAATTCTGCATCTTTTACCCATTCTATAAAATGCTTATCAATCATCCATTTAGCTTCAGGATTACTCATTACTACCAAAGCAATCACTCCGATGCCGATATTTCTGGCTACTTCACAGGTTGAAATCAAATTTCCCGGGAACGGTGAAACAGTTATCATGTCAAATCCTTCATCTTTAGACCTCTGGAGAGCCATAGTATTGCTGGATCCAATATCAGATAGCTTGTGATCAATAATAGAGAAACAATTATATTTTTTTATCCTTGAGTTTAATTCACGCATATCTTCAAGTGTAAAACCCAGCCAGAACTGTCTGTTAGGTTTGAATGCTGCAGCAAGATCATGCGTTAAATCTATTATTTCAAGAGCAGAACTAAGCCGATCTTCGTGTTTTAAGTTTAGATCCAAGCCAATGCATAATTGGGAATTATTCTTCTCCATGAGAGATAATGCAGTTTTGGAATCCATTGTAGTCCCCATTAATTATCAAGTCTATAAGTAATTCAATTCAAATGGTATTGAATAGGTAGGATTGATCACCACCTAGTTTCAAAATTGACATTATTAAGCAATAGACTAAAATCTAATTAATTGGGGAATACATTAATCCTAACTTTATTGTGTACCGCAGATGAAAGATCAATCGTTATTGAATGATTTCGTAAAAGAATTAAATGGAATTGAACCAGAGTATATATTTTTGGATGGTTTTCTAAGTATATTAGTAATAGATGAAACTGAATTAGTTGAATTACCGGACACAATCTGTGAGTTTGTGATGCTAGATACCTTATTTTTGAATAATAATCAACTGACTAAACTTCCCGAATCCTTTGGTAAATTGAAAAATCTGAAAAAACTTAACCTGTCAAATAATGAATTAAACGGTCTACCTGATAGTGTATCTGATCTGATCAATCTAGAAGAGCTGTATCTAGATCATAATAAATTCACCGAATTACCTTCAGGAATTAAATATCAGGAGAAATTAAAGAAACTAAATGTAAATAACAATTCACTCAGTTCAGTAATTCCAGCCATTTGTCAAACATCAAATTTGGAAGAAATTGATTTTTCAAAAAATAATATAAAAAAAATTCCCGCTGAAATTGGGAAATTAAGCAATTTAAAACTCCTTAATCTTAACAACAACCAACTGGATCATCTACCTAATAGTATTAGTGATATTATATCGCTTCAAACTCTACTCCTTCGAGACAATAATCTTTTGCGATTACCATTGAATATGGATAACTTGACCAAATTACGCGAGTTGGCCTGTTCTGGAAATGAGTCTCTTGTAGAATTCAATAAACATTTCAAGGGAAAACTACAACTATCCAATTTTTTTCAGAGATACCATATGATAAAGAGATCCAAAGGAACTCACAAGTGTCCAGAATGTGATCATGTGCAACCCTCGGGACTTATTAATTGCTCAATTTGTAATTCTATAATTGATCACTGTCACCTGTGTAAAACAGGATTTATTGGAGAGAAATTGAATTGTCCTTATTGTTCTGCAATTTTCCATCGAGAACATCTAATACCCACGCTTAAAACAACTGGAAAGTGCCCTTCGTGTCAATTAGAGCTTAATTCTTTCCAATTCAAATAATTGAGTTATATTATCGAAGACAAAGGAAAAAGAATTTTTGAAAATATGGAAATGAGATAAATCGTACAAATTACTTGACTTTCCGTTTACGTATTAGTTTATGAAGGGATTATGGTTTAATAGTCTCAATTTAGCCAAAATTTGAGATACGTGTGCTCTTAGGTAAAATTTATCTAACCTTATAATTCATCAACATATATATGGAATCCTCAACAAATGTTAACTTGGGCAAGGAATTAATAAATCAATGTACTCGATTCCTTGTGGATGAATCCCTTCCACGGATAGATAAATGCCTTGAGCATCTATCTGAAAAAGAAATTTGGATAAAAACTAATAAAGATACTCCAAGTGTAGGAAATTTAATTTTACATCTAGCAGGAAATGTTCATCAATGGATCCTAGCAACTCTTGGAGGAGAGGAGGATACCAGAAATAGATCGAGCGAATTTAACGAGAAAACGCAACCATCAAAATCAGAATTACTTGACCTTATATCAGGGATTGTAAATCAATCCAAGCATGTTCTCAAGAATATAAGTGCTGATAATTTATTAAAAAAATACTTGGTTCAAACTTTCGAAGAAACAGGTATTGGTATATTAATTCATGTCGTGGAGCACTTCTCCTATCATGTCGGACAGATCACCTATTTTGTAAAATCAAGAAAGGGAATTGATCTTGCTTACTATTCTGGACTCGATTTGGATCAGACCAATTAAATTGTAGTGTTAAAAAATAATTCTTAATAATCTTATTTGATATTTGAAGCTTACTTGATATTCACACCTCGTTACTT
>CAZRLL010000130.1:0-11062 GCA_964600735.1 uncultured archaeon | reverse complement strand
TGGAATATATATCAAAACAGAAAATGGTCTGATTTTTGTTCAAAACAAGGATACTGAACAGCTGTATGATGATCATTTTTGTATATCAGTAGTCCCGTTATTTAATCATCACCACCATTATTCTAGCATATCGTTAAGTAAAAGCTTTTTTCGCGGGTTCCAATCCTTTTACGATGTGAGTAGCAAAATGTCGGTTTACTGATTTTTGTCGACAACTATAGTTAGCTAGACCCAAATTCTGGTAAATTACACGCACCAATTCCCAAAGCAGTTCCAATAACATCGCAATTTCCCAAAACACCCAACGAAGATGCAGTTTTCGGGTAGAAGTGCGAATTTTGACAACCCTAGCATGACGATAGGTATTCTCGATGCGAAATCTTTTGCCATAGATATGTCTTATTTTCTTAAGTGTTATTTCCTCTGAACTAAGATACAATATATTGTACAATTTACCTTCTGGAGCACTAACCTTGGAAATAAATGCATTGATTTCTAATGATTTTTTCTTGCCTCTTAGTGTGTACTTGAAATTCTGCTCCATCGAATGTGTCAGGCTCTTGCGATATTTTCCCCGACTGTAAAACTGAAGACCCTGGCTTTTAATCAACTTGAAACAATCAACACTAGCAAAGCCACCATCTAAGACCACATACTTAATCTTGAGTTGGAGTGCTTGAACTTGTTCAAATACTCGTTTTAAGACATCACCCCGTGTTTGCCCCTTGTAGTTTATTACAAAACCAATAGAAATCGGTTTTTGCAATCGTTTCCCAAAAGAAACTATACATGCTGTGGCATAACGAAATACTCTACGTTTATGACCTGCAGTATTGCCAGAACGATTTTTCATCTGACCGTACATTGTTATCACACGACCATTTTCATCTGCTAATTCTTTGCCATAGTATTCCTCGTCATGGAGATCCACAGCCAAAATCACTTTGGATTTCCTATGCTTGAACTGGGGGATCAACATTGCTTCCTTCTGTAAATTTTGGGAAATACTATCCTCAATTGCTTTCATATCCAAGTTTCCATAGGTCTTATCAAGTGATTTCATTACTACATCAGCAGATGGGCTACTACCGTAGCCACCTGTTTCTTCCTGGAGAAAAATACATTGATCTTCGATAGACGATTTGTTCAATCCTGCAGAGATTAAGGTTTTGAAGATCTGTTGCGAGCTAAAATGAGTTGATTTCCCTGTCCAAAAATGTGAATTATTTAGTGCATGGTCGAATACTTTTTGGCTATGAAATCTCGTCTTACTTCGGAGTTTATTTGTCATTTAGATCAATTTGATAAATTAAACCCCACTTTTTGAATCTTGTTTATCTAGGGTGTTAGCTAGTCAATTAATATTACAATTTAGAAACGCGACTACTGATATACAAAAATGAGCATGCAACATTCAGAACAACATCCACTTCATACAGGATTATTACTGCAATACAAAGTTTCGGACAGGAAGTATTTTCAGGAAATCTCCAAAACTTAAGGTTTCCAAAAGTCAAACTAAATTTAAAAACGGTTGGAAAATATACCATAGTTTTTGTTAATCCTGAATCGGTTGATGAAACCTTGATTCAAGACAAATTGGATCAAGTTGCAGAGGTGTTTAAAGAGATATATGAGAAAAATGTCAAATCATTTTATATCTCTGAAGAACAAGGTCTCAAATTCAATGAAGATATGTATAAACTTGGATTAGTACCTAAAGATAGACTTCAATCAACCAAACATTATTTTGTAACCGATAATTGTGAATCACAAAAGCAGAGTACTTCTCTTCTCAATCGTTTTAAACAAAAATTTGTTAGTTTAGTCAAAAAATAATTAGTATTTCTCTTCTCCTTCAAAGAAATTATCTGAAATAAAATCAACTGATTTTTCCTTGTCTTCCTTTGTAGAACAATAATATGTAATTGGACATTTTTATTTGCATATTAATTTCTAGAAAAATGTACCATATCTCAATATTTGAAGTGTTTATTGTAGTATGTCAATTATTAAATACGATTTTCGAATTCTCAATTATGTTTTCTTCAAATAATAAATAATTGCAGTACGAATTATTTGTTATTTTATCCGATTAATTTACAAATTACTGCGTTATTGCACTAATCACTATATATAACCATCATCATTTTTACATTAATATGGTATTTTTTATAATTAAATGCATAATTTTTATTTTATTTTCATCACACATTATTGCGACTTTGTTTACCTTTTTATGTTATGAAATGGAATAATTTATGTAGATAAAATGAGTCAATTAGTGCTTAAAAAAAGAGATTACCAATTTCTCGATAAATTTTACAACGATCTAAAGGATTGTTTCAAAATAAACCTGGATATTTTAGCAGCAGAATCCTTGAATCATGATCAGCTAATCAGAAAAATTGAATTGCTCAATTCAGAAAAACCCTCACTTGAAAAATTGGTAATTGAGAGGATATTGTATAAGACTATTGATTGGATGGATTTACTAGAGATATTGACTGCATTAAATAAAATCGTTTTGGATGATGAAATAATATTTCAATTATGGAACGATACCATTGAGAATTCAGCAAAAAATGTGTTACAGATCATCAAAAATTATAATTAACATTAAAAGATCCAATTAATATATGAATTTTGTCAGGATCATTTTATTCTTTCATTTCGTTTTATCTTGGGCTAACTATGTGTACTGAAATCAAGAAATTATTCCTCAAATAGAAGAATTTTTCCAATTAAGCAGCAATTGCCATTTGATAGAGGATTTGCATATAATAATCGTTTTCCTCTTCAATTTCCTTTGTATCCTTCTTTTTCACCCTTTTGGACTTCTTTTTGTCCTTCGAGGTAATAGATGAGATAGATGAAATAATTTTTCTGTTCATGGTTTTGCCAACCAATAATAAATATGTCTTCGAAAGTAAATAAAGGTATCCAATCATAAGTTAATTCGAAGGTGTGAATTATCGTAATATGTCATTATATTCAGGATATAAGAGATTTATTAGATTATTTGAATTATCATTTTCTTGGTTTTTTGAACACATTTTTGTAATTCTCAGCCATCTTATTCATGGCTTTAATCTCAGGAATATCCTCATAGCCTTTCTCTCGAGCAATTGAATTAATAGCATCAATAATTTTAATTACATCGGATTCTTTATTTTCCAATACATCCATGAAGAATTGAATTGATTGAGTTCCGAAGTCTGATCTATCACGAATATTAATATCTTTATCAACCATTATGTCAACCTTGTGACTTAATTTTTCATCAATCCTAAATGATAACCTGCTTTCTTTTGTCATAATTGATCGTTACCAAGATTCGAAAATTACTAAAATTATTAAAGCCTAACTGATCATCTATGAATATAAAATTACTGGTGAACGAAAAGTTGAAATTTTGGTACCCATTTTTATCTATTAATTTTTTTTTATTATCATTTTATAATTGAATCTTCGATAGCATCCATCTTACACGACCCTATCGATCGACAATTTTAAATTTCTTGGAAGTTTAGAGATAAATCTCTCAATTTACTCCATTTATTAATAATATTTATTGCTTCTTCAACAGTATTAGTATGTGCTCCAGCAGCTCCGGCGTGTCCTCCACCTTTCATTGAGGTTGCTAATTCATTTAATTTTATATTATTGGCTACTTCAGTAGATAATAGGCGATTTCTGCGTAATGATAATGTTACTCCAGTTTGGGACTTACTTAGAGATATTACAACTTTGACACCTTTTTCTTGAAGTTTTCTTAATATCGTAAATTTGTCTACCGTATTTTCTTCAAAAATAAAGGCCACAATGTCAAAGGAAGTATCAATTTCTTCAACTATCTCAATCGCTTTGATGCGTTTTTTGCGATGTTCGTTAATTCTATTCAGTACATTACTAAGACCATAAAACCCATCGATTGCAAGATAATTAAACATTTGTAAGTGCTCTTTTAAACTGAAAACAGACCCCCATGCATCATCTAATAACCAAATTCGTTGTTCTTCTTGTTTTCTTCCCTCTTCTCCCTCAAATACAGTTATATCAAGATCTGTTAAATCATTTATTAAATTGGTAGGTGGACTAGTCAAATAATTTGCTGTATCTGTAGTTCTAGTCATAACTGCAAGTTCTACGAGGTGATCTGGTAATTCTGAGATGAATGAAGAAAGGAGAAGTTGCCAAGTGCCACTATCTCCGTCAACATCAAATCTGATACGCTTAGCACTCACCGTTTTTCCAATGGCAGATAAATGATGATCAACCCAAAAATCAACCTTCTTCTCGTTAAAAGGTTCAAGGTCGACTATGCCAGTCCAATTTAATGCGCTTAAGATAGGTCTAGCAAATTTATCATTTAGTAACCAGTAATCTAGGGGAACTATCACTGCCTCAGGGATAGCGTATCGGATCAATGAACCTGCAGTTCCACCATCTGTACAGTGCCCATGGACTGCATATAAGGGCAATTCCTTATCCAAGCTACTTTCTATGTAGTTTGATAAATCCCGTGCATAATCCCGGTATTTCGCGGCTAATTTATCTCGTGCATTTAGAAATGCTCGGAGCATAAATTTTGGATAATTTTTGCATTATTATATTAATTGGAAATATCAGATGAATAAGTTTCATCTAAGAATAATTTAGTAGGTTTTATCTATTAATTGCTTCAGGATTCGAACAATTTTATTCAATTCTAGAGCTGATCTGAATTAATTCATTATGCTCACCGGCTTCACCTGTTTTTACCTGTAATAAGAACACTATCGACAATAGTATAAAGAAAATCGTAAAGGGAAATAATGCATTAATATGTATTAAATCCATGGTAATACCCGCAATAATCGGCCCAAATATTGCTGCGGCATTGCTAAAAGTATAATATAATCCAGTTCCGATCCCATTATCTTCACTGTGTTCCCAAATAACTACTATGGAGTTAACATTTACCAAACCCCAACCTATTGCTGCAGTTATAAAAATTATACTAAAACTTGTTTTCCAATCTAAAGAATAGCCAAACAGTGAATTTTCCCTAATAAAACTACTAACAGCAAGTGAGATTAGGAGAATTATCAAGCCAATCTTCATTGTCTTTATTCTGCCCAACCGTCCACCATAATAACCACCAACCAGACTGAAGATGACAAATATCACAGGAAACATAAATAAGACTTTGGAAGCCTCACCAGCAGCTTTTTCACTATCTAAATGTGGTAAAAAAATCTTCCATACATATGTACTGTAAAATGCAATAATAGCATTTAATGCAACAAACCATGATAGGATCGCCAATAACATAAATAGCATGGATTTATCCACACTTGTAAACATTTTATTTATCTCATTTTTAAGTTGAGTAAAAATCCCGATCTCAAATTCTTCTTTAATTGTAAATTTCTGTGGCTCTCGTATAACAGACGCCAAAATAACTAAGCAAACAATCATACTTATTGAAATAAAAGCAAATGCACCAACAGTATATCCTGCCTCAAGTAATGAGCCAGCACCTAAAAGACTGATACCTGCAGCTATTCCTGCGACTAAATTGGATATCGCATTACCCATTGATCGTCTTTCTGATGAAAGAAAATCGGGTATTAGACTAACTGTAGGGGAACGATAAACTGCCATAACGATACTAAACAGAATAATAACAGTCAGAAATACAATTATTGAAAATGATTTGGCGAGTGGTATAAAAATAAAAATAATTGCTCCAATAATCACCCCAGGTATAATAAAAGGCATTCGACGACCAATCCTGGTTCTGACTCGATCACTATACAATCCAATAATTGGTAGCATAAAAAATGCGATAATATTATCTAATGACATTATAAAACCAATTACTGAAAGAGATTTACCATAGTGTTCATTTAAAATCACTGGGACAGCCATATCAAATAATGACCAAGCGAGTTGAGCGGAAGCAAAGCCCAAGGCGATTATCGGTACAAACCTGAACGAAATATTCTTTTCATCCTGTTGACGATTGGATAGCAATATGTGGAACTTAATTTTTGTTATTAAAAATTCCACTGCTATTATCCAATTTTTTTTGTGTACTTATGATTATTAAATAAATGTGTTTTTGCTTTCAGACCTTTGTTACATCTGTCTTACGTTTTTAATTTTCTTCTTATCAGGTAAATAATTGGAATTGCAAATATAAGGAGTATGTATAGCATATAATTTTTCGTATTAGTAGGACTATTACTGATAATATCTGGAGAGTATTCCGTCCAGATGGCCTCAGGTAATATAACGATCAGAGTATCTACATCCATCTCTAAATGATCATTATTATTAATAATTGAAAGCTTAGTACCGATTTTTCTATCTTGAGGATCAGAGACCTCAATATTCCCATTACTTAATATAGATACAAATGCTGGTTGAAGAGTCACATCAGGATACCAGCTAATTAGCTCAACTATATCAGATGAGAATGAATGAGTTTCTAGGATTTCTCCATTAATGGTGAGAATTGCAATCATATTACCTAATGATAAAATAACTTCATCATCTACTTCCGCATCATAATTTACAATTTTATTATTAATATAACCACTATAGAAATTATCGAATTCTGTAACGTTAGTTATAGTGTCATTGAAATCTTTTAACAAGTATCCTCCACTTTCACGAATCGAAACTAATATGTAATTAGTGTCAGTACCAATACTTACATCCAATTTATCAGGTATCCCAGTAAGCTGATTACTACCATAGTTTGTTACGCTACTATCAAGATTCCAGACATAATGTGTCACTTCGCCGACATCAGAAAGTAGGTAGATAGCAGTTAAATGACTTTCCTTGGTGTAGGAATAAAAATCAACCCAATTTGTACCGATGGTTGGCACTGGTAAATCCCCACCAGAGATAATTGAATTGGGAAGGGTGATCAATGTCACAATTCCAGTATAATCTAAGCCAATAATGTGTGTATTAATGTCTAGTTGAGATACATCATAGTTACCTAATTTTATCTTAGGATAGAAATTACCAATACTGGAATTCCAAATAAATTTCTTTAATACAGGATCGAAAATGGATAGTCTACTTTTTGATCCTATTGCAGATTGAACCAAGAGCGACTGGTAATCGCCCCCGACTGAAATTGGAATCAAATGTGTTATTGTACCACCAACATAAATTTCACCAGATACATTAAGAATAACAATGGGTGAAATGCGGTCCTGAATCACCAAGTTTCCTGGATTAGTGATATAAGCTACCCCATATTCATCTGAGTCATATTCCAAGGACGTAGCAATTATACTTGAATAGGCATTTAATGATAGTCTCCATAATTCACCGAAATCAAAATTGCGTAATGTAATAGTCCCATTTGTTAAACCGATAAATAGATTTTGAATGCCTGTCCCGGTAATATCTAACGGAAATACGAAGCTATTCAATTTTGGATCAACCGATTTAATATCGTATAGACTAATTGTATTTGAGCTTACATGATAATCTTGTGGAGTTATCTCATTAACAGCTCCATTTATCAATCCTGATATTTCTGATATGACCGAGGTTCCATTGATAGTAGACACAACAATATACTGATGATCTTGTTCACTAAATATTGAGGATATCACAGGATTATCCAAACCGTTGCTCCAGAAAACATCTGCTCTTGAAGCAGTTATTGCAAATGTGCCTTCATTTTCAACGTGAAGCATGATTAATTGAAAATCACCAACATTTTCTTCCTCAACATTTATCAGTTTATTATTAAATGTTCTAGACCAAATTATAGTCTCACTTTTTACATCAATAGCAAAAATTCCACCAACAAATCCTTCTGGATATATGCCCCCAATCGTTTTCGCATATGAGACTGGTATGAGAATATCGTCTACTCCATCAAAATTTGCATCTACAGAGAATATTGGTAAGTTTTCCCTATCTAAAATTCCACCTTTGTCTGGTATAGTATGGTTCAGAATTAGATTCATAGTATCTAAAGTATATACAATTAAATCAGTGTATTCTGTTGTTGTGTTGATAGTTTTAATCGCAATATCCAGGCTACCATCATTATTGAAATCCGACATTGTTGATTTTGTGTTGTAATCAAAGGTTGGCTCAATATTTTCGTAAGAATTGACAAGACTTCCATTCAGGTCAATGATGTGAAATTGTCTATAAGTAGATAGATCACTTGAACTAAATCCAATGTAGCTTATACCTTCAAATTCAGTGGTAATTAGGTCAAAATATCCCAGAGATTTCCCTGTATTATCCGGATTTATTGTCTTATTCCAAATATCATCAAAGGTTATAGGATTAATCGCAACAATATTTGATCCATCTGTTAGGATTAATTCGTTTTGATCATCATTATTTAAATCCATAAATAGGTGATTATTTTTGTAATATGGCGAGTCATATGAATGTTCGTTAACTATTGAACTATTTGTTCCACTAATCACTGTTATTCTTTTATCTGATATCACAACCAGTACTGGATCGCCGTTATTTAGCAAGTAATATATTTTAGATACTTTTCCTAATATACTGATTGATGCAATCGGAGTATCGTTTGTTCTATTCCAAACATATATTCCTTGTGAATCGATATTGCTTGTCACGACAAGATCTGAAACTAAATCTCCATTCATATCGACAACTAAATTATCAAATGAATTAAGTTCGAGAAGTCCTGCTTTAGGATGTAGTGTAGAGGTCGGATTGGTCAAATAAATCTCATCATTGATAGGTTGATTAATATCTGATATTTCAAATGCGTAAACATTGCCTCCCTTTACAGTAAATATCAATTCTGGCCAATTATTTCCATTTGCATCGAAAATGGCCACACTTCCGGTATCCTTGTCGTAATAGGGTGATTGCCATTTCTGTGTGTGATGCGTGATACCGTTCTCTTCAGAGACAATTTCAAGCAATGTGACCCTTTGATCGTGAGATATGAATAGTTCCATTCTTTTGTCATTATCCGAATCACCAACTGCGATATTTCTTACATCAGATATATCAGATAATTCGAAGAAATTAACCTGAGTAATATTTCCAACAAATATATTGGAAGCCTCATCATAAAATCCACCATAATCAAAGCCATCAAAATTATTGTAGTTTGGATCGGATGAGCGAGCTACATAAAAGTGGGAAGCGAAATTATAGATTAGACCACCTTGGCCATCATCTGTCATTCTTGGTCGGTATAATTTTCTCACCAGGGCTATGGCACCAGCTTCTGTGCAGTAATATCCGTTGGCACGTTGTGTTAGACGGGGGTCATCTGTGTCAATAGTATAAGAAGATGACCAAGTCTTACCATAATCCTCTGAATATACCGCAGCTAGATCAGTTTGGGCTCTTTCATACATTGCCCGATGAATTGATAATTTACAATGTGGATGGATTAGAAATTGGACAATATACCTTCTCGATTCTCATTATTGATAAGAACGGAAATGACTTGACTGATGACGTCGGTGTATTGGTCCTTCTTGGAGAAACAGAGGAAGATACGGATGATGATGAATTTAATATCCTAACATATACAGGGTTAGTAAATACTGATTTGTCCTCCATTGAAGAAAATCCGCGCGATTTCGCGATCTTTTCTTCTATTTTATCGATCATTGTTGTAGGTACATACTTAATTCGGAGAAGACGGAAGCTCAAAGCAAAGAAAACACCATCGACGAAAAAGAAATCCTCCAGTAAGAAGAAAAAAGGTAAAAAATAAAATAATAATAATTGTAAAAATTAATTTTAACATATCAACTAAAACAAAATTTTAGGCCATTTGATCAAATCTAATAATCCTAAAATTTATAATCCATAATGACTAAATGCTAATTAGGATTGTCTTGATTTTATAATTGTCACGTAAAATTAAGATTCAAGTTGGTATTATTGCTATTATATCAATTTATATTATATCGAGGATGGATATATTTGACAATGACTGAAAAATCACTAATTGAAAATTTGGATGATAAGATCCAAAGGATAAGAGAGGATTTTCCAATATTAACACGAAAAGTAAGAGATGGTGTTCCATTAATATATTTTGATTCTGCTGCAACTACGCAGAAACCAAAACAAGTTATAGATGTTTTGTCTAATTACTATCTCAATGTGAATTCCAACATCCATCGAGGAATACATGCATTATCCGAAGAAGCAACAGAAATGTACGAAAAAGCTCATAGTGATGTTTCCAATTTTATCGGTGCGAAGTTTGAAGAACTAATTTTTACAAAGAATACTACAGAAAGTTTGAATATCCTCGCATATGGGATGATGGATATTTTGGGAAAAGGTGATGAGATTGTTGTGTCTAGAATGGAACACCATTCAAATTTAATTCCATTCCAACAAATCGCCAAGAGAACAGGAGCATCATTAAAATTTATTGAAATTGAAGATTTTGAGAATATAGATTTAAATTCGGCAGAAAAAGTAATTTCAGATAAAACCAAACTCGTAGCCATTACACATATGAGTAATGTTCTTGGTACAATAATACCTGCAAAAGAAATCATAAACATGGCACATGAACATGGTGCATTAGTTCTTTTAGATGGGGCTCAAAGTGTACCTCATATGCCAGTTGATGTGAAAAAATTGGATTGTGATTTTCTTGCATTTTCTGGACATAAAATGCTAGCTCCTATGGGAACTGGTGGATTATATGGTAAAGAGGAAGAACTGGAAAAATTAACACCCATGTTATATGGTGGAGAAATGATAAAGTCTGTATCTTATGAAGATGCCACATGGGCAGACCTTCCTTGGAAATTTGAAGCTGGAACTCCTAATGTGGGTGGAGGTGTTGCCCTTGGAGCTGCAGTGAATTATCTATCAGATTTAGGAATGAATAATGTAAGGAGAATAGAACATTATCTGACAAAATATGCACTTGACCGATTGTCAGAACTTGATTTTGTTGAGGTATACGGACCGGATGCAGATAATCGTGGAGGTGTAATCAGTTTTAATATTACAGGTGGAAAAGATGGAATTTTTGTACATCCGCATGATGTTTCTACAATCC
>CAZRLL010000129.1:0-11204 GCA_964600735.1 uncultured archaeon | reverse complement strand
TGGTCTTTTAAAATCTTAAGATTTTCTTGGTACTTTATAATACATAAAATTGATTCTTTCTTGTAATGTATAAGGAAGAAATCTTTGCAATGTACCAAAGAATTTTGCTTGGAATCCTACCAAATATCTAGGCTTAGGTCTTTTTGATTTTATTGCTTTATGAATTGTCTTTGCGACTTTTTCTGGAGATATTCCTTTTAATTCATCTTGTCTCATTACTTCCAAAGCTCTTCTGGCAACTTCATTATTTTCTGGATTGAAATTTTGTGCATTAATTACATGATGATCATGATTTCCGGTATTAACATCCCCTGGTTCAATTAAACTTAATTTTATTCCTGATGTATATAATTCAATTCTAAGCGAATCTGTAAAAACTGCCAGTGAAGACTTTGAAGCAGAATAAAATGATTGGAATGGTAAACCAATCCGACCACCAAATGATCCAACATTAATAATCCTTCCAAATTGTTGTTTTTTCATTATTGGAAGGACCTCTAGAATCATCCTATGAGCTCCAAAAAAATTAGTATCATATTGCCTTTTTATATCATCGATCGATGTATCTGAAATCGGACCAACTAGAGAATATCCAGCATTATTAACTAGTGCATCAATCCTCCCTTCTCTTTCAATTAATTCATTCACACAATTGCTAACAGAATCATCATCAGTGATATCAAGTTGTAAAAATGAAAAATCAAATTCTTCAAAACTATCTGGTGAACTTCGGGATGTACCATACACACGGTAACCTTTCATTTCTAGATAGTTAGCAGTTACAAGTCCAATACCTTTCGATGCCCCTGTAATTAATACTATTTGTTTAGAATTCTTTACCACAATTTGATAAAATAATAATGAACTGAAAAAACTTACGACTGAAACTGATTAAATCATTTTAATGAATTATTATTTAAACGATGGTTGCTTGGTCAATTTTCTTGCCTTATCAACCACTGTTTCCTGATGAAGGAATACAAACGGGATGGTTAAGCTTGAATCAATCTCCAATTCCGTGACATCAAAGGAAACCACCTTTCCATCAATGATAATTCTTGGACCGTAAACAATACCCAAAGTCTCCATCGATGTAAGATCCTGTTGTAAGCCTAATTTTTTTCTTGTTTTTTCATAAGCATCAATTGTCTCTTCATTTACGGATGAATTTTTCATTTGTAAAGTTATTTTTAGAGGATTTCTGGGTAAAGTGAAATTAGCTGAGGAATGAATTCCACCTGTAAAAACCAGCTCAAGAGCATCCTCATTTAAACTAATTTGCCCCCGGTATGATAGTGACCATGCAGTTGAACCAATTGGTGTGACTATCATTACACCATCTGCCATAGTTGTGGTCATTGGGCGATAGTGACTATTCTCATGTTGAATAGAGACTGTAAAATTACCAATTTGTGGTGCACTTTGGAAATAAATCTCATTTACCGCAACATATTTGTTATTACAGATCTTAGTTCTCAAAATTGTTCGATCTTGTACAGTAAAATGTCCATCCAATATATTTTTTAAACCTGAAACAAATTTTTTCTCTTCATAATCCAGTTGTTTTAGGTATCCAGCTGATTCAGGTCTTATTATAGGTACAATTGGTTTTAAGTTTTTTACATTTCCAAATGTTTCAAAAAATGTTTGAATTAACCAAGCCACGGATCCATCACCCCCTACTGTAAAAATATAATCACATATTTCAAGTAAGGAAATATCCTTCAATACATCATAAAAATTGATAATTTCTGTGTCTGGAGTAAGATCTAAAATCATTTGAGAAACTTTATCATATTCGTTCCTTGCTTGAGTACTAATACATATCCCATGGATCTTGATTGACATTAATTCCCCTCTGATCTATACTTTCAGTTCTGTAAGTGACTTTAAAATTATAATCAATGATCAATATCAAATTAGATAATTTATCTGATACCGCTTCATTAGAATTTAAAAATTCACAATTTAAATCCAATAATTTGATTCTATAACATATTCTCAATGAAAATAATTAGAGAATATCAAAAATCTCAAAGTATTTGGATTAAAATCATTGTGTCCCATAAGAACACATAATTAACCAATAGTTTCTTGTATATATGAAAGCCTATAAATTTAAAGGATTGAGTGAAATTGAATGTAGCAAATCAAAATATCAAGAAATTGAACTGGAATCGATTTGCATTTAATGGGAATATATGGGAACTTAATACCAATTCAGAATTGATTTATTTGCTTTCCAATCAAATAATGAGTGTTTCTGAAGCAAAGGAACAGTGTATTCTTAATTTCGAAATGGGTAATGCACCACACAACACTCTCTTCATAATTTCTCATGATTTTGAAGGAGAAATACCAGATCAAGAATTAAAAGATGGAAAATTCTACACTGATAATCTGGTAAATTATCTAACCATCGATAAATTAACAAAACAAATAAATTTTCAAATGACAAAAATTTATCAAATATTAACTTATTATAAGAATGAGGCTTTTATTGAAGTACTGCAAACCATTGACGAGATATTTGCCAATAAATATCCTTTACCTAGAGAACTAAATTTCAATCTTACTTGTCTAAAAGCAGAGGCATTCTCAAGGCTTGGTAAATTTAAAAGAAGTCGAGAAATTATTAATACTGCAAAAACATACTATAATAGCCATTTTACGAACATTGAAAAAATTGAATTAGGTGAAAAAAGGATAATCCGGACAAAAAATGATGAAATTGTATTTTGGGATAGTGGAATATTGAATTACGATGCATCTAAATTAAGAGAATTAGAAAAAAATATCCAGAATGAATCTTATGCGAAAATAAAAAAATAAGATCTTTCACTTTATTTGATCATCTTTTTTGTTTTACTGCAATAAATGTTGAAATTATATATCATTCCAAAGTATCCATTTCCGAAAAGCTTTAGCAATAAATAAAGAGACAATCTTTAATGGAAGTTACCCTCGAGTCATTGCGTGAATTGATTGATAAAAGCGATATGACTGTGGCAGATATTGAATTTATTGTGTACTATCTATTAAAAGAAAATATAAGTCCTCAGCTGGCCATGCGAAGAATAAAAACAATTGAAATATTAAAGAAAAAGTTGGATAATAATACCGATCAAGAAATGATACAAGAATTAAGAGAACAATTGGAAGAAACTGAAAAAACTCTACAAGATAAATTACAAGAAAGAGAATCAGCATTAACTGCAAAATTGGATGAACAACAGAATGACCTAACTGCATTAATTACTGAAAAAACTTCTCTAGAAAAACAAAAACAAGAATTAGAGAATAAATCAGATTTATTTGATAGTGAAAGGGATGCACTGCGCATTCAATTGAAAATGATGCAAGAAATGCAAGCAGAAGAAGAGGATGAGGGTGGACCTATTGGCCGGGAGGAACAATTAAACAAGTCAATATCTCAACTGTGTCATGATATTAAACAGATAATAATGGATAAAGATGAATTAACATCAGTTTTACTACCAATTCATGACACCTTATCCGTAATTCTCTCCGAACCCGATTCATATACATTTGACACCAAGGAGTATTTGGATGGTGTAAAGGAGTACTCAGATATCTCACCTATAGAGAAAGAACCAGCAATTAAACCTACTAAAGTTACAAAGGAAACCGCTCCTGATAAGGAAGTTGTGAAAGAGGAAGAAAAACCTAAAAAACCTGTTAAAATAAAACCAGAAAAAACAGAAGAAGAAAAAGTAGATAAACAAACCCTTCAAATACTCAATCTATTCTTGGATTTCGTCGATGAAGCAACCACTGATAAAGGATTTCAAGATCGAATATCTACAATAAGCGAGATGGATGAAGCATACGAGCATTTGGGAAGCATTGCCCTATCCCAGTTATACAGCTTCGTTTCCAAAGGTATCGATAAGAAGGAAGAACTGGTAAAACTATTGAAACAATGGAAGATGGAAGGAGTCCCAAGATAACAAATCAGGGAATAAATAGTCTGGTTTTGAAAATTTCTCGATACATTTTATTAATTTGACTTATATCAACATGCCTGTCAATTGATTTCTTTAGCAATTTGTTCAATGTTTCCAATAATATTTCTTCGTCCCGAGTAATTATTTTATCCTCTTTGGCAACTGTTTCTGCTTCAGATACAATTGAATTTTGGATTTTCTTTAAAGTCTCTAACTCATCTGGCGTGATAATCCTATCTTCCATAGCAATAGTCAGATATTTGTCAAAATCCACGAGTTCATTTTTAATCTTCTCCAACATTTGGGATTCATCAGTCGAAATTATACCATTAGTAAATGCTTTATCAATCAATTTTAGGTATATGTCTTTGACAATATTACTCTTCGTCACTAGAAAAATGCTGGATTCTATTTTTAAAAATATTTTTGCAAGCTTTTGGATAACTAGACGTTATATTTAATCCTTCATTATTGCTCATAAACTCTTTTACATTATAATTTCGAAAAGATATAATTCTGCATTTCGCGTATTTTTCATATTTCACTAATGTAGTCATTGAATTCTAGGAATTCAGATAAACTTATAAAATTTCAAGAATTATTCAAGCAGATGAAGCTTGGTATACAGATTCCAAATTTTACCTTTCCTGGTGGGGACTCTGAAATCACAAAAAATTTAATAGCGATCGCAAAAACAGTTGATAATGGAGGATTTCACTCACTTTGGGTGATGGATCACTATTATCAGATTCAAAATTTATTTGGTCTACAATATACAGATCCCATGCTTGAAGGCTATTCTGTGCTTAATTTTTTTGCTGGAATAACAGAAAATGTTAAACTAGGAACTCTATTAACTGGTGTGATATACAGAAATCCAGCATTTTTAATCAAACAAGCAACAACTCTAGATGTATTATCCCAAGGGAGAGCTTATTTTGGGATCGGTGCTGCCTGGTACAAAGAAGAAGCAGAAGCTTATGGTTTCCCCTTTCCAGCTGTTAAGATTCGATTTGAAATGTTGGAAGAGGCAATACAGATCGCAAAACAGATGTGGTCTGATGATTCTGAATCATTCACTGGAGCACATTACCAATTGAAAGATACACATAATGCTCCAGCTTCGATACAAAAACCACATCCAAAAATTATGATTGGAGGAATGGGTGAGAAAAAAACGCTAAGAATGGTTGCCCAATATGCAGATACCTGTAATTTGTTTTCAAGAGCAGGCAAAGAGACCTTGTTGAATAAATTACAAGTATTGAAAAATCATTGCGAGAATTTGGGTAGAAATTATGATGAGATTGAAAAAACAACTCTTGGTACTGTAGAGCTTATACCTGATAAACAATCTCCTCAGGATGTAATTGATTACCTAAAAGAATTAGCAGATGTAGGTATTGAGCATGCGATTGTCAATCTTCCCAATATCTTTGAAATTACCCCAATTGAAACACTAAGAGATGAGGTTTTACCTGAGATAGCTAATTTTTAAATCATTTCAGAATTCAATTCAAAAATATTTGTAACCTAAAACTAATGAATAACGAAAAAGAAAAATCGACTCACCAGCTATCGGAGTTCGGATGTTTTCCGGTGTCACACTCGCCCTATGACCGCGATAATACGCAGCTTGACCAAATTCCCAAACGCTCACGCAGATTAGTACAAATAAATCCGGGACGAGGCTTAACTTATCCGGTTGATGAGTCTAATTCTATGAATCGATTATCCTTATAAAAAATTGTATTTATGGATCATCCAATAAAATACCATAATTGTTGTAAATCGCTATAAGGAATGTCTTTTGTTGATAATTATGATCAGTTTGCGGTTTTAAGGTCATTTTTTGTGAAAAATCCAGGACTCACGTTCATCATTTCATAATATATCATACATTTGATCCTTCTAGCATTCAAAAATAGTTGAGTCGATTCAGGTAAGACTCTTACAGTGTAAAATCAGGAAAACCCGTTTAAATTAGTTGTTACCTTATTGTGTTGTAAAATGCAATCTATAGGATTTTATTTCAAAAATTTTTAATTGAAGAGTGACTCGACTAATAAATGTGCCCCGTATTGATTTTAAACCCAATCCACGCAAGTAATATTATATATTTTCAACATAGACAACAACTAACATATGGATGAGAAACCATACACCCGTGCAGTTCTTGGAGGAACTTTTGATAGACTCCACGATGCTCATCGGCTATTACTTCACACCGCAGCATTTGCAGCCAAGGAGGTTTTTGCGGGTATAGTTTCCGAAGAACTAGGTAAGAAACTCTTCAAGGATAAACAATTTAACAACTTTATACAGGGTTATGAAATACGGGCAAAAAATGTGAGAGAATACTTATCGCAATATTGTGATCAGGTGGACGTGGATCCACTGTATGATAATTGGGGACCTGCTCCAAACGATCCTCGCGCTGATGTAATTGTCGTTTCTCAAGAGACAAGGAAAAGTGCACATAAAATCAATCAAATGCGTGAAGAAAATGGACTGTCACCTCTTGATGTAATTGTGATCCCTTGGCTAAAGGATGAGTATGGAAATTTATTATCATCATCACTAATTCGAGAAAATGAATTTAGTAATGACGTATAGAAAACATACAAGCTATTTGCTAATACCAATTTACCTACCTCAGAAATTTTAATCATCATTCGAGGTGATAATATATATGACTAGCTTCCCAATAATTGTTTTTCATAATGTTGCATCTGCCAATCGATGTTCTGAATTTGTTAGAATTGCTGCTGGTATGGGTTTTAAATCGTTGATCATTACTCAAGCACAGGGTTCAGCTGCTCAACGGGGATTACCAGCTGCTCAAAAACTTGCCTTAAAGCACGATATTAATTTTATGTCACTGTATGAAATTGCCGATTTAAAGGAACTTTTCTCACCTGATATACTGATTGTTGTTGCTCCTCCTCCTTATGGAAAGGAGAATCTGGATTCAAAAATTGTTGAAAATCTACAAGGGAAGAGATGGATAGCAGTTTTTGGTGGCTCTGATCCGGGCCTTTCTCGAAAAGATCTGGAAATGGGAGATGTTATAGTGCAAATACCAGCTGGAGATATGGGGAGTTTGGGTACTTTGACTTTGGGATTAGCATTGCTAACGGGTAAATTTACTTTTATGAGATAATTTAACTCCAAAAGTGCGGTCATTTTTTATCGGAAAGTTACTGTTTATATTTGATAAAACCATTTTTATATTGTGAAATATAAAAAACAGATAGAGATAGATAGAGCGAACAAAGATCGTTATTTCAAAACGTCACATCACTCTCCAATTCCTCATGAATTGAGAGACGATTTTTTTAGCCTTGAATACTACTCAATTGCTGAAAACTATCGATTTGAATTAACATTAAATTCCTATGAATCACCTGAAATTATTGAGATGGAAGAATCTACTGGTAGTGTGAGTAATTATTTACGCATTGGTTATCTTGAATTCAAAATAAATGAAGAGGAAGTTGAAATTCATGTTTATCAATCAACTGATAACCCAGATATATATTTTGTCCCATTCCGTGACAAAACATCAGGTGAGGATTCTTATGGTGCTGGTCGTTATTTATATCCGGAAAAAAAAGGGGATATATTTGTTTTGGATTTTAATCTTGCAATGTCACCCTATTGTGCGTATAGTGAGAACTATGCCTGCCCTTTACCACCCTATGAAAACTGGTTAAAAGTAAGAATTGAGGCAGGAGAGAAGAATTTTCCTTTGGCTATCCATTAGAATTGTTTCGTTTTGTCATATCACTATATCGTTGACGTATAAAGTGTAATTTTATTGTGATTCATTTAGGTAATTCTTCTAAGGTGTTTTTAATTGTTAAAAATTATCACGATCATCAAAATGAGTGATCATAAAGCAAAAGATGCTGTTTCTGTTGAAACCGATGAAGGGCTTCAATATCATCTAAGAGTAAAACCCGGTGATTTGGCAGATATTGTCTTAATGCCAGGAAATCCCCAAAGGGTAAAGAAAATTGCAGATTATTGGGAAGAAGCAAAAAAAGTAGCTGACTATCGACAATTTACATCTTATACCGGAAAATACAAGGAAACAGAGATATCTGCCGTGTCAAGTGGAATAGGTCCTTCAGCTTGTGAAATAGCGATTGCTGAATTGAAAAATGTGAATATTAAAAATATTATTCGTGTTGGTAGTTGTGGTGCTCTACAACCAGAAATTGAACTTGGTGATTTGGTCATTAGCGAAGCAGCAGTACGACTCGAAGATTCAAGTGCACATTATGTAATACCAGAGTTTCCTGCTTATGCTTCAAGAATGATCACTTCTGCGCTTATTAAAGCCTGTGAGGAAAACAATTTACCCTATCATGTTGGTATCACAGGCAGTTCTTCATCATTTTACGCGGGACAGGGAAGGGTAGGTTGGAACCACTATTTACCGAGTCATCGGAAGTCATTAGTGGAGGATTTACAGAAAGCAAATGTGATGAATTTTGATATGGAAGCCAGTCTGATGTTTATTATGGGGAGCATATACAATATAGAAGTAGGTGCAGTTTGTGCAGTTTATGCAAATCGAGCAACCAACGAATTTGCGGTAAAAGGAGAGGCTTCTAGTATTAAAGCAGCAAATGAAGCAGCAAAAATTGTTAGTGATATGATTAAAGATAAAGGAGATAAAAGATACTGGTATTGAGTTAATTTCATACTTGATAATATTCCTTAATTGAAAATACTATTAAAATACAGATTGGATCATTGAATTAATAATGGATTTTATTATTAAATCCCGTTATGTGGCTAGTTTTCATGATGATCAGCCATTTATCATTGAAAATGGGATGGTTGCAGTTGAGGACCATACAATCACAGAAGTGGGTAAGGAATTAGACGCCTCTGGTAAGGAGGTTTATGATTTCCCAAATCATGTATTAATACCAGGTCTTGTAAATACTCACACACATGCTGCAATGACTCTGTTTCGAGGATATGCAGATGATATCCCTCTGCAAAATTGGTTAAACGATCATATTTGGCCGTTGGAAGCGAAACTATCTGCTGATCAGGTTTATGCAGGTGCAAAATTAGCTGCAGTGGAGGCACTAATGTCGGGTTGTACAACCCTGAATTCGATGTATTGGCACCCAAATAGTGAAGCACAGGCGTTCAATGATGTAGGTGTTAGATTGATGCTTGGAACGCCACTAATTTCTGGGATAAATAGTGTCGATGAATTCTCTTCCATAATAAAGACATGGCATGAAAAAGAGGGGGACATGATTAGAGTTGCTCTAACCCCGCATGCAACCTACACCGTGACCAAAGATGATTTCCAGGACATATATGAATTTAAAAATTCTTACAACAGAACCGCAAGCAAGAAAATAGCTGTACACACTCATTTAGCTGAAGATAAAAATGAAATGAATTTAATTCATGCCCTAGCCAAACGATTTGGTTTCGATATACCATTGAAAGTAAAAACTCCAACCGAATATCTGTCCAAATTAGGAGTCCTAGACAAAGATATGATTGCTGCACACTGCATTGAAATGAACACCAAAGATATCAAAACAATTACAGAGAATAAGGTTGGTATAGCTATAAACACTGTGAGTAATATGAAATTAGGAAATGCCATTCCCAAGATAAAGGAAATGCTTGACTATACTAACAAAATTGGGATGGGAACTGATGGTCCATCCAGTAATAATGGTCTAGATATATTTGAAACAATGAAAACAACAGCAATCGCTCAAAAAAGTATGGCCTTAAATCCAACAGTTATGCCTGCTTGGATTTCACTCAAGATGGCAACATATGGTGGTGCAAAAGTATTAAATTGGAAGGATTCGATTGGTAGTGTCCAAGTTGGCAAGAAAGCTGATTTTGCTGTAATTGATTTAAAGAAACCATATTTATTACCAATAACGAGATTAGAAACTGTCCTATCTCACTTGGTTTACTCCGCAACAGGCAATGATGTAAGTGATGTTATGATAAATGGTGAGTGGAAAATGAGAGATCGTGAATTAGTTGGAATCAACCTGAATAAGCTAATGGAAAGTTTTGAAAAAACAGTTTTTGATATGCACAATAATTAGTTTTGGTTTTATTATTAAAATAGATTATTAAAAAAATAAAATTCAAAAGTAATGAAAAAAGGAACCGAATATAATGAAAATATCAGTAAGCAGTGAGCAAATTGAATCGCTAGATTTAGATGGAATAGTGATTGGGTTTTATGAAGATGACATTGTAAAGGGTGCTGGGGCTAGAATCAAAGATAATTTGGAACCAGTATTATCACTTGGAGATTTTACGGGGAAGAAAAAACAAAAATTGGTTCTCTACGGAATTAATGGTGTTTCTGCAAAGCGTGTAGTTCTTGTAGGTTTGGGAAAAAATGATGAGACTAACCACGAATCAGTAAGAGTTGCAGCAGCAAAGGGGGTGAAAAAACTAAGAAAATTGGGTGCTAAAAGAATTGCAATAGAGGCTTTAAATTCAGATGGTCAAAGTACTGCTGAGGGAGTATTATTAGCCCTTTACCGATTTGATGAATTAAAAACCCAAAAGAAAGATGAAAGGAAAACCATTGAAGAAGTAATTTTCTGCGGTAACGAAGAAGAAATTAATAATTGGAATAATGGTGAGATTATTGCGATATCACAAAATGAAGCTAGAAGATTAACCGAGCTTCCATCAAATATTGCAACACCTACATATTTTGTTAAGCATACCGAAAAGTTGTTTGAGGGTATCCAAAACACCAAAATAATTAGTCATGATGAGAATTGGGCTAAAAAGAAAAATATGGGCTCGTTTTTATCAGTCGCAGCAGGTACAGATGAACCCGCAAAATTCCTAGAAATTCATTACAATGGGGGAAACGAAGGTGATAAACCAGTTATTTTTGTCGGTAAGGGTATAACATTTGATTCCGGCGGAATTTCTCTAAAACCAGGTTCTGGTATGGGTGCCATGAGAGGAGATTGTGGTGGGGCAGCTGCAGTAATCGGGACATTACTTGGAATATCAAAATTAGGTTTAGCTTTAAATGCTGTTGGTCTAGCACCCCTAACCGAAAATATGCCGTCGGCAAGGGCAACTAAACCTGCAGATGTAGTTACAGCAAGTAATGGTAAAACCATAGAAATAGATAACACTGATGCAGAAGGAAGGTTAATACTTGCAGATGCACTAGTTTACGCGGAGAAAGACTTTACT
>CAZRLL010000128.1:0-11228 GCA_964600735.1 uncultured archaeon | reverse complement strand
TTATTTTATTTTGAATTTGTATAACTTTATCTAAATAATCATAATATTGGTTTAATTGTCACAAACCCTACAAAAACGGAGTTTAACCTACCATGATGGCAAAGATGTAGGCGAAATCATGGCTCGTGCAACCAATGATACCCGTGCAGTTAACATGGCTTTATCACCGGGGATCCGAATGATTATTGCAGTTGTAGTTATCTGGACTGTCGGGTTGGCTGTAGTTTATTCAATTGAACCAGTTTTATCAGTAGTGGCAATTGTTGTTTTCATTCTACTTGTTCTCTCGACTGCACATTACAGCAGAAGAGTAGCACCTCTTAGCACAAGAGTACTGGAAGAATTATCAGGTATCAGCCAAATCACCAATGATTCGGTAAATGGAATTAGAGATTTAAAATCATATAGTTCTGAAGGTTGGTTCAATAAAAAATTTGCAAAGCAGACGATTATACATGCAGTGGCAAAGGAGAGGGAGGGTAAACTAGGTGCCTGGTTCTATCCCGATTTGATTGTTAGAATTTTCGTTATTACAACAATAGCGTATGGCTTATTACTTACCTATCAGGGCAATCTTTCAATAAGAGACCTAGTTCTATTAACGACTATATTGGCCATGGTTGGAGGTATGTCTGAAGAAATGAATTGGGTGGCTTTCATAATAGTTGGTGGATTTGCTTCTACTACACGTTTACATTCCTTCATGATCGAAGAAGACATAGGTGATTTTAAAGATGGTACAAAAGAATTTCACAATCAACCTGCATCCATTGAATTTAAAAATGTGACCTTCAGATACAAACCTGAATTGATCCCTGCATTAATAAATGTCTCTTTCCGGGTAGAGGACTCTGAGACAGTGGCAATTGTGGGTAGTCCGGGATCCGGGAAATCGACCCTAACCAAATTGATACAGAGATTATATGTTCCACAAAAAGGAAATGTTTTTCTTGATGAGATTAAGATTAATGAATACAGTAATAAATCCCTGAGGGAACACATATCAACAGTTGAACAGGATGTCTTCCTATTTGATGATACAATCCTTGAGAATATACGGTTTGGTAAGCCACTTGCTACACTGGAAGAAGTCAAGAATGCGGCGATGCTAGCTCAAGCCCATGATTTTATCGCAGAATTTGAGGATGGGTATGTAACCTTGATTGGTGAAAATGGTGTAAGACTTTCTGGGGGACAGGCCCAACGAATTGCCATTGCACGTGCTCTTCTAATGAATCCGGATATATTGATCTTTGATGATGGAGCATCAGCTCTGGATGCCCAAACCGAAACAAAAATTCAGAATGCTATAATAGAAATTTTAAAAACTCGAACCACCATAATCACCACTCATCGCTTGGCAATCATTGCCAAGGCCCATAAAATAATAATAATGGACAAGGGAAAAATTGTTGGCTGGGGAGCTCATAGGGATTTGATTCGCTCGAACAGACATTACCGACAGTTATTCAAGAGACATTATGAGTTACCTCCCCTAATTGCAGCCTAGGATACGTTTAAAATGAGTGGCTTTGAAGAATCCCAGAATTCATTAGAAAAAAAAATATCGGATAAAGAACTGTTGTCTATACTCTGGGGATACGTCAAGAAACATAAAGTTCTATTTATCCTTGTTATAATAATGTTAATGGTGAATACAGGACTGGCAATTTCAGTTCCCTTGATCTACCACTACATACTCCGATCAATTGAACTTGGTGTAAACTCCACATCGATACAAAAGATACAAGCTGCTGGGATAGCCTATATACTCATTAGTATCAGTAGTTGGGTTATGGGAGCTCTACTATTCACCGTCATTACTATGTTAAACACGAGAATTATCCGGGATCTTAGGATAGATTCTTTTAAGGCAGTATTGAATAATAATATTCTCTTCTTTGATAAGCAAAAAACTGGTGACATTACTAGCAGAATTGTGAACGATACCAAAGAGTTGTATGAATCTGCTAGGGATATAGCCTGGGTAATTACCAATGTATTTAGGTTAATAACGACTCTAATTGTATCATTCTACTTCTCTGTTTACATTACCTCTGGTACATTGTTATTCATACCAATGGTTCTTTTCATTGCCATAATTCTTGGAAAATTTGAAAGACGAGTATCTGCCATCTGGAGAAAACGTTTTGGGGAAGTGAATGCTCGATTTGCAGAAATTATGTCTAAAATTCAGATTTCGAAGGCATTCAATCGTGAAGATGAAAACCTCAGTAGATTCAGTGAATTAAACGAAGCGACCTACAACGCATCGGTAAAGAGAGGATTTGCCATATTCATCTTCTGGCCAATTACAGATCTGATGCAACATATATTCCTGCTAGTCATTCTAGCCATTGGTACCTGGGAGGTTCAACGGGGATTACCAATTGCCACACTTATCCTTTTCCTATTATTCAGAAACTATTTTTACTGGCCTTTAATCAGTATTGGTAATAATTATCACCGGTTTCAAGGAGCATTTGCCAGCTTGGAAAGGATTACCCAGATAACTCATGATACCCAAATAAAAGAAATAAATCACGGGATGATATCTGCCAATCGTATCAATGGAAAAATTCAATTTGAGAATTTAACCTTCGGATATAATCCAGATCAACCAGTACTCCACGAGTTAAATTATGAAGTTTTACCCGGAGAAAGGATTGCATTGGTTGGCAAAACAGGTGCGGGTAAAAGCACTATTGCCTCATTGATCATGAAGTTTTATAACTCTCAGCAGGGAAAAATTATTCTAGATAACATACCTTTGGAAGAATACGATTTGCAGTCATTGAGGGATAATATCAGTCTTGTTTCACAAAGAGTTCTCTTATTTAAAGGAACAATTAGAGAAAATCTGCTAATCTCTAAACCTGATGCTACCGATGAAGAGTTATGGGAAACTCTGGATAAGGTTCAGGCGAGAGAATTTATAGAACAATTACCTGATGGATTATCAACCAAAGTGGAGGAAAATGGAAAAAATCTCTCTGTTGGTCAACGACAGATGATCTCGTTTGCAAGGGCTATTCTGTCTGATCCAAAAATCATTATTCTGGATGAAGCTACTGCATCAGTTGATTTGTATACTGAATCAAAAATTCAGGATGCTATCGAAACGATGCTGGAAAATAGAACCAGTATTGTTATTGCTCATAGACTCACCACTATCTTGAAATCCGATAAAATCATAGTTTTGGAAAACGGAAGGGTGGCTCAGATTGGAAAGCATCAGGATCTAATTGATCAAGAAGGGATATATGCGGTTATGTATAAATTATATTTTGAAACGCAATCTGCCAAATATCTAGAACAAATTAAGACCAGTAATTAATTTCCTTATCAATAGAAATTTTATTTACTATAATAATGAGGAAACATTAGAATACGAGTTTGCTAGAAGGAATACTGTTGTGAAAGGAATCAAGTATTCTCCTAATGAAGTAAGGTTGAAGACCAAAAAAATATATGAAAATGTGGTAAGTAATTCAAACACAATCAATTCTGGAAACTTTCTAAAAATTCAAGAATCTGACTTAAAGTTCCTTTTTGAGCAATATGATTGCTATTTTTTTTCTAATGGTCTATCTAAAATACTCAAGAATGGAAAAAATTCAAATCTCTCCTTTAAAATATCCAAAAGAATGACTCGAGCAGCTGGAAAAACAATTTTAACCAAAAAATATAAACAGATTAATAAATCGATCCAAGAACATTTTTTAGAAATCCGAATTTCAAGCGTGCTTCTGTATCAATCGTTTTCAGAGGTAACTCGTGAAATATACGTTAATGGTCTATTATGTAAGGATCGATTGGAAGCCCTACAACGTATTTTTGAACATGAGATAATTCATTTGCTAGAAATGCTACTTTGGGGAAAATCCAGTTGCAGTAATAAAAAATTTTTGAACATATCTAATAATATCTTCTCACATAAAGATGTAAAACATCAGTTAATTACACAAAATGAGATTGCTATGGTAAAATTCAACATTAGAGTGGGGGATTATGTTTCATTTAATTTTAAAAAGGAGACTTATAATGGAATCGTGAATCGAATCAATAAAAGGGCAACAATTCTGGTTGAAGATATGAGGGGAAGAAAATATTCAAATGGCAAATATTATATGAAATATTATATACCAATTTCCCAGTTAGAGAAAAAATAATTAATAAAGATTATAACGTAAATTTTAAAGTTGATATTGAAGAAATATCCATTGAATTTCGTATAATTTAATATTTATTCTCATCAAAGAGATATTGTATTATGAATATTCCTTTTCACTCATTCTCTGGTCATTTGGGAGAGGTTCTTGATGTTATCACTACAAAAGATAGTAAATATGTAATATTTGCCGTAAATGATGGAACAATTCGTACAATAAATTTAGAAAATAAAAAACTAATACAAGTTATCCACTTAACTAATTCATTTCCCATTGCAATTGATTTATCATTTGATGACAGATTTCTAGCTGCTGCTGATGATCTGGGCTATATTAGCATCTGGGAATATGAAACAGGAAAAAAAATATCCATGGTAAAGGCATATGAAGAAGAAATTTATGATATTTCATTTTCGAGCAAGGATTATTATATTATCAGCTCGGGAGTAGCTGATGGTTCATTCCTGAAAAAATGGAAAATTGATAAAAAAGGTACGGTGAAACTAGAGAAAAGTTTGGAAGTAGAGGATGAAATTACAAAGCTGTGTATCACTCCCAAAAACAACTCAGTAGTTGCTTTGGGTGAAGATATTATATATATATCAAATTTTAATTTGGATAAGGGATTGCAGCAGATAAAACATGAAGGATTAGCTACAATCAATATTTCTACAGATGGGAAATTTGTATACGGGGGTGATATTTCAGGGAAAGTATCAATATGGAACATCAAAAACGGGAAATTGTTGGATGAATTATTTGATACTACCGATAGAACAAAATTTAGCAAACCTATATTTACTATCGGGAATTCGCCTGATGGTAAATTTCTAATTTACGGGGATAGATTGAAGCTCAGACTTTGGGATATAAAAAACAAAACAATTCTTAATGAATTCAGAGCTAGTGGGACAAAAGATGATAAGGATAAGTTCAATACAGCATTATTTACTCCAGATAATACGTCTTTCGTAATTGGATGTAGGCAACGACTGAGAATCGGATCTGTTGCAACTGGAAAATGGGTTAAATCTATAGCTAGACCACTTAAATTCGAAGATTATAACAAAGTCGAAATTTCTCCAGATTTGAGGTTCGTGATATGTACTCGCCAGAAACTTACCAAAGATAAAATCTCTGAAATTATTGAGATTTGGAATGTGAAAGATAATAAACAGTTGCATGAGATTGAACCACCAATACATGAAAACTCGAGCATTTCCTGTCTAGCTATTGCTCCCAACGGGAAATACTTTGTTACAGGTGATGACACCGATTCTGCAGATGCTAGGGCTATTATTTGGGATATCAAAACTGGAAAACCAAAAAAAATTCTACAGGGTCTTGATTATGGAGTTAATGCATTAATTATTTCCAATGATAGTAAATATATTATTACCAGTGATAAAACATTTGATGTTGAGATTTGGAATGCAAAAACCGGAAAACTGGACAGGAAACTATCAGAATCAACAAAAAATATCAGTTATTTTGCTCTTACTGAGGATTACAAATTCTTAGTATGTGCTTTCAGGGATGTACTAGATCGGGATCATGACATAATTGTTTGGGATCTGGAATCAAATAAGATTATAAATCTAATGTCTGCTGAAATTGATTGGGATGATAGAATTGTTTGGATAGGTTTTTCTACTGATCAGAAGTTTCTATATGCAAGATCAGAACAAGGTTTTTTAATAAACTGGGAGTTTGAATCAGGAAAACTGAAAAGTAAAATCGAGGATCAAGACAATTATGTATTATATAATCCATTCAGTGAAATTAACGTGTTTCCTCTAGCTGAAAATATTATAATATCAGTATCTCCAGACTCCAAAAATTTACCTAAAGATTTCATTGAATTTCTTCGAGGAAAAATTAAAAAATCGGATTGGATTAGTCATGGTATGGATCATTATTTCGTTAAAGAATCTTGCCCCGATGAGCAAATACAGGAATATGAAAACCAGTTAAAAAGTATTATCTGATTCCAGTCGTGATCGCATTTCTCAAGAGTAATTGCTCCATACAATCATTCTCCATCTAATTCTAATAGATGAGCTGGATATACCTCATCTGTGATTTTACTTATATTCACATATTGAATCAAATTAGATTCAAATTCTAATTCACCTAGAATTTCAATCAATTTTTTCTTTGATGGCTCTTTTACCCAATTATACAAATCATGGACGGGTGTTATATGGGCTAGTGGACAAGCAAAATCAGCAAAATAATTCATTACTCCATCTTGTTCTTCCCAAAGAATTGGATACAAACTGCATATTAAGGGCCTTTTTTCATAAATTAAACACTTGTGTCCATTATCGAGAAACATGCAGGGATCCTCACCAGATGAATAGAGAAAAACATTAGTTTCTTCATCATGAACTTCAAGTGTTTGGTTTTCTGGTGGATTATTTTCAAATTTGGCGTTGAATAGAGTTAATTCGTCAACATGGACAGATAATTCAACCTCTGTGCAACAACCTCCCGTCTCTTTTATACATTTGATGCAGACCTTATTATCTTTCAACAAATAATTATTGATTGTTGACATTCAAATGTTTATCTAAAAGTGGATCGATCTATTATCAAAAAAGGGGGCAATTCGTTCTGCACTTGAGGTAATATCATTCAAAAAGTATCGTTTCTAATAAATGATCATAATAGCATATTTACATTAGCACTTATATCTTGGGCATCTAGATCATATTTATTTAAATTAAAATTAAATAAAATTTATAGACTCCATTTGCTTTCAATCGATTATCCCTTTAAGCAGGAAAATGTCCTTAAATATATGAATTTGTTGAAAAATAATATACTTTGGTTTAAACATGCCCAAATACGTAATAAAAGATCCAAAACTAGCGTTTAATGACATTTGGAAACGCCATCAAAGTCTACAGAATACTTTTAGCTCATCTTGGTGGTTTTTTTTATTTTTTCCTAGGCAGGATAAGGGATATGGACCAAAACAAATGATGTTTTCCTTTGGTTCAAGAGCTGGAAGTCTGATAAGTGTGAATTCAAAATGGCAAGAAGGAATGGACATAAATTCGAATAACGGACCTATTGATGAATTCATGACAAATGTTGCTGGCTGGATCAATGACGGTGGGAAGGTACATGAGAATATTGTCCATCAATCAGCAAAGGCTAGATTGTCTTCCAGAGAACAATACCTTGAGGCTTGGATTAAACAACCAGATGGTAACTTTTTCGGTGCACGAATAGAAAAATCAAATTCTCACAAATTTGGAATTAATGGGCATTTTAAAGGGAGAAGGGGTGAAGCAAATTTTAAAATTTGGAATCCTGGAAATTCAGAATTAGAGAACCCACAAATTATAGATATTAGCTTGACAAAAAATAGGAGATTAGGAGGATCCAGATATGTACGCTGGGGAAAGTTTGCTTTTGAAGGAGATTTTACTACTCCGGAAAGTACCGAACAATTAAATGGTCTCGGTTATTTTCAACGTGTTCTGATGAATATCCCCATGTTGCCATGGTTATGGCCGTACATAGTCTTTGAGGATGGAAGTATTTTTAGTTCATTCATCATATACTTTGGTCTTCCAAATTTTAAACGAAAATTCAACTTCTTCAATCAGTCCTTAGAGAGAGCAGTGATTCCAATAATGCCCAGGTCATACTTTTTTGACAGAAAATCGGGAAATTTAACAAAATTTGATACCTCGACAGTATTTCCAATAATACACCAGAATAAACATCCGGATTTTTATATTCATAGTCGGTCTGAAAATGGAGATTTTCTTAAATTTAGAATAAACTCCCATGGTCATTCTCAATTTTTATTGAACAGGAGAGTGCTCAAGTACCTTTGGGAAACAAAATATATCTATAACGAATACATGACCAGAATGACCAGAGTAAAGGGTATAATCGATGGGAAAAGATTTGATGTTAACAAATATGGACCAGGTTGGGGAAATATAGAATATACATGGGGTATGGGGCTCTAATTATCAATATAGATTATTTTAATTCATTGTTTCCAATATAGCATTCTAAGATTTGCATTGATAACTATAAGAAAAAATTGAATGTTCGATTAGACTGTTGCAAATAATTATAAAAATCAAAAAAAAAATAGTAACGAGCTAATTCTCCAGTGGGCTTTCACCTCTGCAAGAACTAATCCATTTCCTCCAAGGGATTTGCACCCCTGTGAAGATCATACTCATCGATTACGGGCTTAATGTTTAAAACTCCCTAAGGCTTCTTAGACACCTGCAATCTTCTTGGATTCATTCCAAATACAATCATCACAAACTTGAGCATATTCTGTGATTTTGTGCCTCACGAGTAGACACCATTGCACCCGGTTTGTTCCCGTTACCAATTGGTGCTATGAATTTTCGGATATAAAAATTTGTTGCAGGAATTACAGTTTGCATATTTTCTTTATATACCTTCGAAGGACCGAAATGATCGATTTACTGTACGAATATGTCAATTAATTATAATGTTTGTTCAATCCCGGAAATCACTATATTCTTAATTATTATTCGGCGCACGTAACAGAATAACAATTTAAACCAATAATGCTGTATTTTTATTTATTTTTTGTTTTGTAAATAATCCGAAACTTGCAAATTTATTTCTTCAAGGATATTTGGTATATTGACATCAGATGCGGTAATTCCTGCAGTAGCATTTTCTCCACCACCATCACATTCAAATTTACTTGCAACTTTTCCGGCAATGTGTCCGAGATGTATTTTCTCTCCGTGTCGCTTTCGCAGTACAAAATGAGCATCACCCCCCCTTCTTCTTATAGCCACGCCAACAACCGATCCTGTCATTGAAGCTGCAAGAAATGAATTATGCCCCATAGACGCGACTGGACATTCAAATATTATTCCTATTTCCCCATGTTTTTTTGCATGCAGCTTAATGAAGCGAATTGCCATATCAACTTCACGAGAAGCTTCTCGTGCAGCTTCCAAAACCTCGAAAATTTCAGAAGGAAGTATTCCTACAGATAGTTTATCGGCAATAGTTCTTTTTAAATTGTCAGACTGAATCTTTCGACAAGCTTGTTTTAACATGAAAGCCTGGTAGTTAATATTAGATTCATCAAATAAATCAAAAACTGACGTGAGAAAAGAGCAGGTTCTCGCATAATCTGATATCACACCATATGCAGCTAAAAAGGCTAGATTACGATTTTTTATAATAGCTTCTTTTTCAGAACCAAAGAAATGAGAGAAAGTTAGGGCTGATGATGACCAATCAGTTCGCTTGATATATGTGTCTACATAATTGGTTAACTTCTTATCCTGTATAGACGATGGTAACAAATGATTGTCAATATAAAATATATCGTATTTTTCCTTTATCTTTTTTAAGCGATCTAAAACAAATTTTTGATTCTTAGGATTAATTGCTACATCAACGATATACAAGGAATCCAATGTTTTCACATTTTTCTCAATACTTTTAATTGATTTATGTAACTGAGAAGCTTTTGAGAAGAGAATAGTTGCTCCTGGATGTAGTGATTTGATTATTGCGGCACTACAGATCCCATCCGCATCACCATGAGCAATAATACCAACATTTGACTGAACGATAGAATCCAAGGGTTCAACCAATTATAATCATTCGTACCGGAATACATCTCATATTAAATAATTAGAAGCCCTTTTATTTGAAATTGACAATAATGTGAAAATATTTAGGTAAATATCCATTCCACAAGTTAAATAAACCGATTTTACAATAGTAATTTCACTTCTCCCTCTATAAGTATCTTTTAATCATAACTTATATCTAGATAAATGATGAGATTTCAGGCTTTAGCATCTGGAAGTAATGGCAATTGCAGTGTGTTAAATACCCCCAAAGGCTCTTTGTTGATAGATGTTGGAATAAGTCGCAAAAGGATCTTTGAAGGAATCTCGAATTTGAATATATCAAGAAAGGATATAAAATATATCCTAATTACTCATGCTCATACTGATCATATACGGGGATTACCAGTCCTGTGTGATTATATTAATGCAAGCGTGGTTGCTACCACTCAGACTATTGGTCAAATTCTCAAACTATCTTATCTTGACTCTCGGTATGATGAAATTGCAAAAAATGCCATTCCATTAAGTTACGAATCTCCAAAAGAATTGAAATGGTTCAATATAACTGCTCACCCAACAATACATGATATCGCTGGTTCAAGTGCTTTTACGGTAGATTATAAGGATTTCAGAATTTGTTATGCAACCGACACTGCAGGATTAACCTCTAATTTGATAGATGACATGCAATCGTCTGATATTATTGTTCTAGAAAGTAATCATGATCTGAATATGTTAAAAAAATCGAGAAGACCAATTTCCTTGAAGAAACGGATAAGAAATAATCATTTATCAAATAAAAAATCAATTGAGCTTTTGACCAAAATTATTTCTAAGCAAACTAAGGCTGTTTTTTTAGCACATTTGAGTGGTGAATGTAATACACCTGAAATAGTAATTGATCAAATCGAAAATTTCCGTAACCATTATAAAAATGCTAATTCAGCTAAAAAATATTGGGAATGGGTTATCTGTACTCGTTGGAGTATGAGTTCAGAATACATATATAAAAATGGAAATTTTGAGTTAATTAATGGTTTAAGTAGTCTGAACTGTGAAAATCTTTATCCACGCTTGACTAATTTTTTTGAAGATTAGTGTTAGAATAAAACAATAAAAATAAATTATTTAAATTTGATTATTTTTTTAATTATTTGAAATATCCAACGCCACGGGCAGCGAAGTTGGATCCGCTAGCTCTTGAAAAGTTGAAATTTCTTGAAAATTGAAGATTGGCACTGAATAATCCAGCTTCATCTTTTGAAAGAGCATAACCTTCGCCTCTGGCCGACTCCATTTCTTTTTCATAATTTAACCTTTCAGATGAACTCATTTCGGTGAGTCCACCTCTCATGGATAAACGACCTTCACTTTCTTTAGCGGATAATCGGTCTGCTGACATTCGGTCTGCTGATAGTCGGTCAGCGGATAAACGACCTTCACTTTC
>CAZRLL010000127.1:0-11262 GCA_964600735.1 uncultured archaeon | reverse complement strand
TGAACGGTAATAAACAGTTATTATAATTTGGGATAAAGTAATACAAACTTGTACATTCATAAAATTCAGTAGTTGAGTTATGCAAATACTAAAAATGCAATATGTACTACTCTGTTTCACAAGTAGCCTTTCTTTTAGGAGTATGTAATACTACAATCAGACGCTGGGATAAACAGGGATTAATCAGATGTATTCGGACTCCTGGAAACGACAGAAGAATACATAGGGACGAAATTACCAGAATTATTGCTGGTAAGAAACGCAGGTATAAGAAGAAAAAACGGGGAGTGGCAATTTATGGGAGAGTTTCTTCTCATGAGCAGAAACAAAAGAGAGACCTGAAAAGGCTATTAAGCAGATTAAGGGAAAACGTAAAGAATAAAAGACAGAGGGAGACATTTGAAATATCTTGCAAAAAGAGCTGGATTAAAGAGACTTTTCAAATTAGTACAAAAAGGGAAGATTTCAGAATTACACATCACTTATGCAGACAGATTGACTAGATTTGGTTTTGCATATCTAGCTTCTTATTTTGAGAGCTATGGAGTAAGTATTCATACTTTGAACACAAAAGAGAAACAATCAACACAACAGGAAATGATAAATGATTTGATTGCCATAATAACATCTTTCTCGGGTAAAATACATGGGATGAGGAGTCATAAAAACCGTAAGAAGGAATAAATTTTGAAAGTTTTAAACTTTCACTTTTAATCTACCCTTATCAAGATTCAAATACTATAGTGCCCCTTAATTATTTGTGGAGATCTCACGTGCTTATAAGGTAGAGTTAAAGCCTAATAACAAGCAAAGGACTCTGTTGAAGAAGCATGCGGGGACTTCTCGATTTACATGGAACTGGGGATTGACACAAAGGCAGGAGCTGTATAAGAATAAGAAGCAATCCATTGATGCCATGAAACAGCACAAAGAATTGAACAAGCTCAAACAAACACTGTTTCCCTGGATGTACGAGGTATCCAAATGTGCCCCTCAGGAGGCACTTAGGGATCTGGATCGAGCCTTTGAGAATTTTTTTTCCAAGAGAAACGGCTATCCTAATTTTAAGAAAAAAGGAAGAAATGAGAGTTTTCGATTAACTGGAACTATTAGATTGCATCGAGCTAAAAACCACTGCTGGGTGCAACTACCGAGGTTGAAACGAATTAGACTCAATGAATTGCCAAATCTAAAACCAAGTAGCCAAATTCTCTCAGCCACCGTTACATGCCAAGCAGATCGTTGGTTTGTCTCCTTTACTGTGATTGAGGAAATAACAGACCCAGCAGATTCAAATCCACTGAAAGTTCTAAGCCTGGATCTTGGTATTTCAAAACTAGCAGTGCTCTCTAATGGTCAAGAATTTGAGTCATCTAAACCTCTGAAAACCCAGTTACGCAAATTACGTAAAATCTCCAGGGAATTATCCCGAAGAGTACACAAATCCCAAAATTGGTTTAAGACTCTGTACAAGTTGAGACGATTGTATTTCAGGATTTCATGTCAAAGAGTAGATATCCTTCACAAATTAAGTGCTGAAGTGCTCTCCATAGCAGATATTGTGGTACTTGAAGATCTAGCTGTTAAGAATCTGATAAAAAATAGGAAGTTAGCTCGTAGTATCTCTGATATGGGTTGGGGTGAATTAAGGCGACAATTTGACTACAAAGCAAAGTGGTATGGAAAAGAGCTAATAGTTGCACCTCGCTTCTTTCCCTCATCTAAACTGTGTTTCAATTGTGAGCATGTAAAGAAAGATCTGCTGTTGAGTGATCGCCTGTATAAATGTGGGGTCTGTGGTTTTGAAGAGGATAGGGACCTCAATGCAGCATTAAATTTGGAGAAGTATGGGAGAATCTATTTGATCTCTTCTCTGGTCGCTGCTAGTTGGGCAGAGACCTTAAACGTCTGTAGAGCTGGTGTAAGACGGGTGACCACATTTGTTTTTATGAATAAGTGTCTGAAGCCTGCAACCACTATGAAACAGAAAATGAGTAGTTTGTCTAGCATTGTCTAGGTAAACATAAATCTCTTACAACGGTTGTTTTTCTCCTTTGGTAAGTCAATAGAAAAATCACGATCATTGTAAAATAAAGATTGGATGTAACCAAACTATTATCATCACTAGTGATACACTTTTTGAACTCATTTTCAATAACTGATTCTCTGTCAATTATGGGATCGTTCCTGATAGCAAATGAGAAGAATTGTGTTCCATTTATCTTAAAGAAAACTGTACCATTTGATCCCATTGATTTATCAAAAATATGAGTATAATAAAATGAGAAATATGAATAGCTAGCATTCTGGATAGTTAGCTTGCCCTCCCAATATTCCCATTCAGCATTGGTTTCATTATCCACAATGCTCCAGATCCTATATTTAATCTCAACTGAATTAAGATTAATATCACCCAAACAACCCGTATTATCAAATAATAGCAGGTATTCTGAGACTCCTGATGCTGCTTCTTCAAGAGGTAATTCATACCCAAAATTGACTTCATACACATTTAGAAATAGAGTATTTTCATAATAAGTAATAGCTGAAACATTGGGTGTAGATAACAGAAATATTATTGAAAATAAAAATGAAAAATGTCCTCTGTTTCCCATATCTTAGTAATATACATTATCAAATTTATCAATTTGGTTGAATTTCTGTTTTTTTCAAAATCAAAAGAAAAATACCTAGACTAAAAATGAAACATGATAATATTATGTCTTTACATTTAATTTTATTATCTCTGATTCAGTTTCATTGACTTAGAAGAAAATTTTTCATAGATATGATATTCAATACTTGTTAAATGTAAGAGTGCTTACAAATATTAGTTCTCAAATTTAGATTTGAGGTCCATGAGTAAGTTATCTTCACAAAAAATCTCTGATGAAAATAAATTACCAAGAAACATATTTCTCTTGGGTATAGTTAGTTTCTTTGCAGATTTTAGCTCGGAGATATATTTTGCAGTCCTTCCATTTTTCATAATTTACTTAGGTGGTACTAGCATCGCAATTGGGATTATTGCTGGTGTGTCTGATGGTTTTCTGAGTTTTCTGAAGGCTTTCTTCGGATTTATCTCCGATAAATTAGCCGCAGGAAAGAAAAAATTTCTATACTGGGGATACGGTCTTCCCGCATTTTTCAAATTTGGAATGGCACTTGTAACAACTTGGCCAATGTTAGCTGTTATTAGAACATTAGAAAGAGTAGGTAAGGGCATCAGATCTGCACCCCGTGATGCAATGATTGTAGAGTCGGTTGGAAAGAACACAAATATACTTGGTCGTGCTTTTGGATTTCATCGGGCACTGGATTCATTTGGGGCAGTAATTGGTTCATTATCCGCATTAATTCTCATCTATTTAGGTTTAAATTATCCAACAATAATTGCAATTAGTGCGTTTATTGCATTATTCACTCTGATCCCAATTTATATGGTGAAAGAAACAACTCAACCATTGATTTCTCACAAAGACGCTGATGAATCCCAAATTGAATTTTCTGATTTTATCCGCAATGGTGCAACAAAAAGTTATTGGAGATTATTGGTTATAGCCACATTTCATGGTTTTTCACTTATTTCCTACATGTTTTTTATTTTATATACGGAAAATTATGATCTATCCAATGTAAAATATATTTCTAATGCCAATTTAGCTCAAACGGGAATAATGTTCTATGTTTTATTTAATATAATCTATACCTTTGTCAGCTACTATGCTGGCAACCTAGCTGATAAAACTTCACGAATTTTCGTATTAAAAATCGGGTTATTCATTTATTTACTTAGTTTAACGGCATTTATAATTATTCAGAGTTTCTGGATACTTATCTTAGCTTTTTGTTTATATGGCACAGCCTATGGATTTACAGAGGGTAATCTCCGAGCTGTAATTGCTGACCAGATGGAAAAAAAATATAAAGCAACTGCATACGGTTTATTTCATGGTTGCATCGGATTAGCCCTATTTATTGGAAATATTTCTGCAGGGATCTTGTATGAAATCAAGCCCGTCTATGCTTTTGTTTTTTCATCCATTTTTGCCTTTATTGCATTGCTACTAATTGTATTCTATTTTAATAGTACAAAATAAGTCAAATTCAAGTACTGTATTCTAATATTCAAAAAAATTTTCTAATTTTTTTCCCATTCTTCCTTCAGCAGATTCCTGAAAGTTTTCCTCCAAATCAATCTTATTTATTTCTTCATTATTTTTCACTGCCTTCAAAATCTCTGTTCGCATGTGTTTAAGGAAGGTAATAACTGGTTCCAGTTCTGTTTTATTATGAATAATTGGACCATGACTAGGAATGATATAATCAACATCTAAATCGACAATCTTTTCTAATTGGCTAATCCAAATATCTGGGTCACAAGTCAGATCAACACCATAGGGAAATGATTTGTTGAATACAAGATCCCCGATAAATATTACCTTATCATGAGGAAAATTAATCCAGCTTGAACCAGAAGTATGTCCTCCTGCTTTATGAATTTCAATATAGAGATCCTCATCATATATGGTTACTTTATTATCAAAGGTAATTGAGGGTATAAATCATAATATTGGTTTAACTGTCACAAACCCCCGGCATTACTAAAACCTTTTGTTGAAGTGTCTACGGTTACGTTAGGCGTGATTGAAGTTAATTCTAATTGCATTCTAATCACAAATCATTTTGAGATACTAATAAGCATACCTATTGCGTTTGCATTGATCAAATTGCATAATTATACAAAAATAAGTGAAAACTTCTACCAAAGGATCACTGAAAATTACAAAACTACTTATCCTACTTGACTTACTTGTTATGTTAGGTAAATGTCATCTTTCCGTGCTACAATGAGTAAAATTGGTTTCAGAAATCATTTAATGGAAATTGCAGAGGATATCGCACCACATTTTAAAGAAAGACGAACCGATGAACATGGGAATCCAGTGAGATATATTAGTGTCCAAGATGTCCATTTTGAAAAGAAAGTAGACACAGCCCAATCCATCGAATACCGGGTAAATTTTGATTTTTTATCAGATCAAGGTCATTGGAATCAGCCTGTGATTATTAAAGAATTTAGTTCTTTAGAATTACTTGAAGAAGAAGTCCTTAGATACAATCAACTTAAAAAAAGATGTACTCTTTTTGATGATATAGATCCTTATCCAATGATTTCACTTGACCGAGAGAATCTACAAATCGTTTATGAAGAACTTGAGGGTAGTTCATTTGAGGAACTTCAGTTAACTGATGACGAATACGACATAATAATAGGTCGACTAGCTGCTATTTTGCAAGGTGACACACGAGTTAGCCTTCAAGATACATCATTACGGGTATTACTTGATTATATCGTGAAGAATATGCCAATAGACGACGATTTTCATGAAGAATTTTCGCTTCTATTAGAACCCCATTATTATATCATCCCTCCATGTCATGGTGGTTACGATCCCTGTATCGTTTTTCTACCAGAGGAGATGAAATTTACAAGGATCAGTAATTCAATCAAAACTCATATTCCAATGATTACGAGCGATGGAACCCCGACCGATCGGATGACTGATGTGGCCAATATTTATACTTTAGATGGAGTTACAGAATTTTCCAGTTCAGGTAATCTAGACCGAACACAAGCGAGAGTCAAGAATTTTTTTGAAGGTTACAATATTGTTGCAAGTAAGATGAATGCTCCAAAACTTGAAGAATTATATCCTAATGGGATAACATTGGATTTACAGATGTTTGTATCATATGCATTAATGGAACTTCAACTAATAAAACATGAGAATTTATCATATTTTACTAATCCAGAAGCATTGAGATATTTCTACTATCTATTGCAGAAAAAACCATTCTTACTGAGTTATACATGATTCGATGCGTGTAACTAATTTTGTAGACAATGTTGATATTAGATTTATAAAATTAATTATGGTGTTTGCAATTCCTGAATTTGACTGGAACTTCCTTTATAAATAATTATTATTGATATAAGAATGATAAGAATAAAACTCAAAATCCAAGTTGATGGCTCAAAGGCCGCAGGAAATAAATCAATTAAATCTTCTTTATGTTTGTCACCAATCCATGAGATAAAGAACGCATAAGGAATAGCGGTGAGGAAGGTTATAATTAGATACGGATATCGACGTAATCTCGAAAAACCTGAGCTTATACTTAACACATCATTAGGCGTTATTGGGATCAATCTAAGAATTAATAATGATCTCAAACCGTTTTTCTCCAACCATTTCCGATATTTTAGCATTACAGGATTATTTCTTCTTTTTTCCATACCGAATCTTCCATAAAGACCTCCCTCATATCCTAACCATGCAGCACCAAATAGACCGATAAGATTCAATACACCCCCAAAAAATGTTCCGAATTTTACTCCTGCATAAATCATGACAATTTCTTTCGGAAACGAGAGCAGGAATACTTCTAGGATTAATATTATCAAAATCAAAATTACTATAAGCCAAGAATCAAAATCATCGATAAATGATATTATATCAACCATGTTTGATACTCTTAACTTGACGATAAATAAATAGAGTTGAAATTTTGTTTTATTGTTTATTTTGTATCTCAATTAATTTTCATCAATAACTTCTGAAATCGTTTCAATTAATGTTTTATAGCTAAATGGTTTTACTAAAAAGGGAATTTTGGACACATCTTCTGTTAACACTTTCTCCTTTGCAAATCCAGAAATTAATAATATCTTGGTTTCTATTAACTTTTCTTTCATCGAACTTATCAATTCTATCCCATTCATGATTGGCATTACAATATCCGTGATCAGAAGGTCAATTTTTTCAGAATAACTTTCAATAATTTTTTTTGCTTCAAGACCATTACTTCCTGTAAGCACATTATGGCCATCTACACGTAATCTTCGCTCTAAAAGTTTAATTATTTCTTCTTCATCATCCACCAACAGAATTGTCATTGGTTTTAATTTGATTTCCGGAGACTTTTTCCTCACTTGTTCCAATGATTCTGATTTTTGAGTTATTGGTAAACAAATTCGAACTGTACTTCCTTTTCCTGATGAGCTTTGGACCTTAATTTCTCCCTTATAAGATTCGACAATTTCCTTTGATATATATAATCCAAGACCTACTCCAGTATCCTTTGTTGTAAAAAATGGATCAAAAATCTTGGACAAAGTATCATCATCTATTCCTGTGCCAGAATCAATTATATCAATATTAATGTATTCGTTTACATCATCACTTTCATTGATGCTAATAGTTAGGACTCCACCATCTCCCATCGATTCATATGCATTAATACTTAAATTCAATATAATCTGTTCTAATTGCCTTTTATCAATAAATATGGGATTTTTTGCAGAAAAACTTGTGTCTACGTCAATTACCAGTTTTACTCTGTCTTTAACTAGGCTTGTAATTAAGGGTTGAATTTCTTTTATTGCATTACCTACATCTATAACCCGCGCGTGAACGTAATCTTGTTTAGTAAAGGTAAGTAAAGTACGAGTAAGGTGGGATGATCGTTCACTTGCTTTCAGTATCTCTTCAGCTATTTTACGATTATTATGATCTTCAGGATTTATTTCTTGTAGAAGCAGTTCAGACTGACCCATGATAATTGTCAATAAATTATTGTACTCATGGGATATTCCTCCAGCAAGTTTGCCAACAGCTTCTAATTTTTGTGATTGGATTATTATTTTTTCCATTTCTTTTCTTTGAGTGATATCTCTGCAGGTGTATAGTGTTGTACCCTCTTTAATTGATATATCCTTAACATTCATCAATAAGACATGAGTATTACCTTGTTTATCTTGTATACTAATCTCAATATTAGTAATTTCTCCAAGAGATTTCAGTTTATTTTTATTAAAGTGTTCATCGCCAATTAATTCCTTAATATTTCCTAATCTTTCAACTTCATGATGGTTGTATCCAAAGATTACATTGACATTAGGACAAATAAATGTAAATGATCCTACATCATCTGTAATAAAAACAGCATCAGAAATTGAACCTAAGGTAATACGGTGTAATTCTTCTGAATCTTTTAACGCATCTTCCATCTTTTTTCGTTCGGTAATATCTACAGCTATCACAAACGATATTTTTGCATTTATAGGGATTATATCGCAAATGTAGCTATTTCCATTTATGTATTCAATTTCCAAATTCCTTGGTTTATTTTCTGAAAATACTTGTTCTACGGCTGAACGAAATGTTTTAACATTAGTTTCATCAAAATATGAAAAAATATTACTTCCAATCACTTTATCATGATCATACTCAGGACGTACACGATTCATATATTGTACTGTTCCATCGTTGGCAATAATTTGAATATAATTTGGACTATTTTCAACAAGGGTTCGGAATCGATTTTCGGATTCCCTTAAATTTTGTTCTGATTTCACTCGCTTAGTAATATCATCGGCAATTGCCATTACCTCGGTCACTTTTCCTTTTTTGATGATAGGAACAAATAAACAGGATAAAACAGCATCTCTCCGTGAACTCTTTACTTCGCAAGTCTGTAGCTTTTTAACTTTAATTGCTTTATCTAACTTTTCTTGATATAAGCCAATAGATTCTGAATGAATGAATAATTTTAGAGGAGAATCAATTATCTCTTCAAGAGTGTATTCAGGTGTAACATTATTAATATATTGAATCTTCCCTTCCAAATCTAATATAGTAAAGAAATATGGAGAATTTTCAACTAATGTTCGGAACTTATTTTCAGATTCTTTTAATTGATTTTCCAACTTTTTACGATCTGTGATATCTGTACTTATTATTCCCAGACCTTCACCTACTTTGAAAGATTTCACACTATAGTGTTTGCCACCACGTTCGGGAGAGACAACATCTTCTTCGGTTAATGGTTCACCTGTTTTGATAACATTTAGATATCTGTTATATCGACCCGTCTCTTTGATACTGGGTGCGATGTTTTCAATATTCTGTCCGATTAATTCATCTTTGCATTGACCCAGTAATTGCGATGCCTTTTTATTCATGTCAACTACATTTAATCCTGAATCAAGAATCCAAATATTATCTATGGCTGAGTCTATAAAACCCCTAAGTCCTAAGTATGATGCTTTTAATTGTTTATTTTTGTCAATTTCTTGTTTAAGTTTAGTTTCTAAGGAGCTTACTTCATCCGTCAATTTTTGTAATGTTGTCAAATCTGTCAGAAAATCATCCTTGTTTCAATTAGTCAATAATAAAATAAAAAATTCACTATATTTTATTACATAATTGCTTCTAATTGTATTATATTACAATAAGTTCATACATACTTATATAAATTTTGCATCATTAATAATCACTTGTATCCTTAAAATTCACTTGTATCCTTAAAATTCCGATAAGCTCATTCTGAATTTTAATTTTAATAAGGCAAAACAATCGAATTTTTTGAGTAGACTAAGCACTTTGAAGAATTTGAGTACCGTGGGAAGTTTAAAGTTTAATTGGGGTTGAAATTCTGTTTTATTGTTTATTTTGGATCTCAATTAATCTTTATATTATTTGTATTTAAAAATAGAATTATGGACTTAATTCTTGATTTAAGATATTCTTAATAATGGGGTCGATTTTTTTCTTAAATTTTGATGATACAAAAAATACTCCGAAAAATCCAATAGGAAAAAGTAATATCGCAACAAGTATCACCCCTAGACTGACTGGTGGTTGTGGATACGTTCTAATAAATGTCCTATCCTTTTTTCGTTCAATATTCATCCCTGAACCATTGAAATTACCACTTTTAACTACTATTCCCTTTTTGTTAAATCTATGCGGATATATATCATATTGAACCATACTTGATTTTAGAATTCCTACTAATTCTTCACGGGTCACTTCAGGTCTGTGACGAATGTCGATTTTTGCCATGTTGTTGCAATTAAAGTCGTTTTTATTAATATATGTCGCTAATTTATTTCATAATGAATAATTTTTATAACCATGATAATTAATATTCCAAATATCATCACGATGAGTCCGAGTAAAAATAATAATTTGATTAATCGATGCTAACATGATCTAGAACACAAGGAACATGAATTCCAACCACAATCATAAATATGTTTCGCATATTTGCTTGGATCCAAAATAACATCTGCATAGCAATTTTTACAAAAAGAACCAGATCCATACTTTCTCGTTTTTATTGCTAATAGCTTTTCATTACATAGACTACAAATCGATTGGACAGAGCGAATTGATTGTGAGCTCATACTCATAAAACTATTAAAATTATATAAAAATAGGTAAGTTTGCGCATCTGAGTTTGATCAAATATAATTTTAATCTGTGAATGAAATCATTTAATTTTGAATATTAGTAACATAGCAACTTTATAATCATAGCTTTCTAAGTACTTTAATACCAATTTTTGATACTTTGTACCTTGCTTTTTCAAAGAAAGTTGGATTTGTTATTGTATAAGTGTTGTAGGTTGAAGGACACAAACCAAATTTCTGGGTAACTTCAGAACATACTCCACAACCGACACAACTAGTATCCATGTGTCTGATTGTACCCTTTTGTAATGGATTACTAGGTTCTATTTTTGCTTCAGATGGACAGCCAATATATTCAGCACATGGCCAGCATCCACTACAAATCCGGTCATCGACTTGGGTTTTTGGATCGACCCAGCGTTTTTTATTCTTAAGTTTTCTCGATTTAATTTTCCGTTCATGCCTCTGTTTTTCTAGCATACATTCACCATCCGAAATAATAATTTTCAGTCCGGGTCGATCAATGGCCTCGTGAATACTCTTTTTCATTTTTGCGATATCATAGGAATCAATTGTCTTTACCCATTTAACACCATGTGATTTGAATACACCTTCAAGGTCAACTCTAGGTACGGCTTCACCACGCAGGTTCTTTCCAACATTCTTATCCATGTGCTCAAAATCAAAAAGTGTAGCCGGATTTTCTTGATTACCGTCATGGCAGTGTGATAATTCAATAATATGAACAAAAGAACATTGGCTTTCCCTTTTTCCACCCCTTGATTCTCATATAATCGATCAATATTATTATGAATAATGTTGTCAATGCTCCTAAATCCTCCATGAAATAAAGTTCCATCACCAAACACGGCAATAATATTTTTATTGTACAGATTTGTCATTCCCATCGATACATCCAGGCTGCTACCCATGCCAGTACATGAGTCACTCATCTGAAATGGAGGTAATTTTGCCATTGTATAGCAACCAATATCGATTAA
>CAZRLL010000126.1:0-11279 GCA_964600735.1 uncultured archaeon | reverse complement strand
TATTAATTTCGGAAATTGATAGTAATGGGAGTGTACGTGGTTTTCGAGTTGTAAATTTGACAAAAACTCCAATTGAGGATCTTGTTGAGGAAACTGCAAATACGCTTTACTCTTTAAATCGAGAAGATGGTAGACAAATATTCTTCGATATTTATACAACAAATGAAGATTTAAGATTGTTCTATTATAAAACCCTGGCAAAAATTTTTGATATCGCCAACACTGAAAATATTGAAAATTCAAGTAATTTTATTATTTCCAAGTACGCTAATATTATTGCATTATCCGGGGAAAGATTAAATATATCCTTAGGCCCCTTTCTTCAACAAGGTGTAGGTTTACTAACCAATCCCCAAAATGGGCTGGTTCTTGATATTATTGAAGCAGAAAATAGGGATTTAGATATTTATTCCACATTACAAAGGTACGATTGGGTTGCTGTTCTTGTCCCTAAAGATAAAAAAGATCTGTACCATCAAATGATAACAAATTTCTGTAATGAATTGGAAATTCCTTTTTTTATAGGATCAATTCAAAGAGCATCACTTAAGGAATTATTTGATTTCATATCTGCGGTTACATTTGAATATATGCAATAATAACTATCCCCCACCAACGACAGGAAGTAATACAACTTTATCATCTGCAAATACTTTATTATCCAATTTCCCTCCCCTTTCGTTTATCAGAACTATTACTCTCTCATCAGGGATCTTGGATATTGAAACAAGATCACGTATTTTTGTTGGTTCATCAATAATAAAAGATTTCTCATCAAATCCAACAACATCTTTTAAGTAGCTTACTGCTTGAATAACTACCATTTCTTAATAGTTAATTGACAAACATACAATTTATGGATAATGATTAAGGAACATTAGAATTTTTAAAATTGGATACTTAAAAAGCAATCATAATTAAATGTCAAAAAGTTATTACTTTATCACTATTTACAATCCAATCAGTTAATTCTTCCATATTACTTCTATTTACATTTGGAAGAAGATCTAGATTTTGAATGCCTCGAGCATCCATACAACTACCACAAGCTCTGATATTTGACTTTCTACCAATTGCTATTAGCATTTTTTTAAGATTATAATATCCATCAGGAGTGAGTTGATCTGGAAGAGCTGTAGTGACGGCATCTGCCATAAGGAATAAGTTTACAATGATATTTTCCCTTTTAATTAAGTGTAATGCTACTCTGAACGCATTATACGTTCTTTCTGTACCATATGGAGGATCGTTTGCGATTATTGTGATTTGCATGATTGAACAATAAAACCTAATTATTCAAATCTTATCTTACATCACCTAAGTAAATAAAATGTTTACTCAATCCAATTGTAAATGTATCCAAAACGTTTTTAGAGTTGCCTAAATTTGCGAATTATTCAATTGATGATGAATTATGAATGCAAAAGTACTAATTCTGGGTGGAGGTACTGGGGGAGTAGTTGTTGCAAATAGACTTGCAAAAGCGATAGGAAAAACTAATGATATTACACTAATTGACAAAGATGAAAAACTCGTGTTTAATCCATCATTACTATGGATAATACCAGGTTCACGCAAAAGAGATCAGATTCAAAGACCCTTATCCAACCTTCAAAAAAAGGGGATTAATTTTGTTAATGCGTCTGTAGAAAACATCGATTTTGATAAAAAAACTGTCTCAACGTCAGGGGAAACTTTTGGATATGATTATCTAGTTATTACACTTGGAGCAACATTATATCCAGATAAATTGCTTGGCTTTTCTGAAAATGCTCACGATATATATGATTTGGATGGTGTAGAAAAATTTACTTCTGCATTGGATAAATTAGAAACAGGACGAGTTGTTGTTTTAATTTCATCTATGCCATTCAAATGTCCTGCTGCACCATACGAGGCAGCATTTTTTATAAACGAGCAAATAAAAAAACATAATAAGAAAATTGAAGTTGATTTAGTTACACCAGAACCAGCACCGATGGGAGTGGCAGGAGAAATTGTTAGTAATTCAGTAATTTCAATGCTTCAAAATCAAGATATTGGATATCACACTCTTCATCAAGCAGCTAGTATTGACTCTAAACCTAAGCAGATTAGTTTTAAAGAAAATAATCCTATATCCTATGATCTTATTGCTGGAATTCCTCCCCATGGATTACCTGCTGCATTGGACAATGCCCCAATTTTGGGTGAATCAGGATGGGTAAGTGTAGATCCATATACTATGGAAACAAATTATGAGAGAGTATTTGCATTAGGTGATGTAACAGATATTCCATTGACTTTAGGAAAGCCATTGCCGAAAGCCGGAGTATTCGCTCAACATCAAGCAGAGGTTGTTGCAAAGCGTATAATATCAGATATAAGAGGAGATCCATTAGTAGCGAAATTTGAAGGTAATGGTTCTTGTTTCCTTGAAATTGGAGGAGGGAAAGCCGCTTTCGCAAGTGGGAATTTCTATGCTCAACCAGCACCCGAGGTTAAAATGAAAAACCCATCACGCTTTAGGCACTGGACTAAAGTTATTTTTGAAAAATATTGGTTGAGAAAATTTTTATAACAAAATATTAGTTAGTAAAATAAAAAATTTCCCTGATCTGATTTGTGGGATAATAAACTAAAGTCGGAAATTTAGAATGCCCTAATTAGAATAATTACAAAGTGACAACCAAAATAAAAAATAACACAATTAATTTTAAGATATCGTGGAAATTGATAAATTTCCCTTAATCGGGGTAATTCATCTACCAAGTTTAACAGATCCGAAGTTACCTTTAGAATCGATCTATTCCTATGCAATTGAAGAAACAAGAAAATTAGAACAATGTGGTTTTTCAGCTGCAATTGTTGAGAATTTCAATGATGCACCATTTGCGAAAACAATAGTATCAGATTATGTTTTTTCCAAATTTTCATTGATCCTGAATGAATTAAAAAAAGAAACGAAAATACCAATTGGAGTGAATATTCTGAGAAATGCATGTGTACAAGCGATGACAATTGCTTCTGTACTGGATTTATCGTTTATACGATGTAATATTTGGGAATCAGCCTACGTGACAGACCAAGGAATTATTGAAGGAGCCGCATATGATGTTATCAAATATAAAAATCAATTAAATTCGTCAGTCAAAGTGTTTGCGGATATTTACGTAAAGCACGCAAGCCCTTTGGGATCATTTAGTTTGATTGAAGCAGCAGAAAATGCTTTGGATCGTGGTAAAGCAGACCAGATCATAATTAGTGGTAAAACTACCGGTAGTCCGCCAGCAATAGAAATGCTTGAAGGATTATCCGAAAAAGGTATAAAACCAATTATCGGTAGTGGATTCTCACTTAAAAACCTAAATGATTTTGCAAGTTACATTCAGGGAGCAATTGTAGGCACTTCTATAAAAATGGACAATATTGTTAGTAATCCAATTGATGAGGGTATTGCTAAAGAATTGGTAGAAAAGTGGGTAGATACATTTAACTAAGATTTAATCGGAAAAAAAAAAGTTAATTAATTTTGAAAACTTTACCCAATTGTTGGGCAATATCGCTTAAACCTAACTTGTCGAAAGTTTCTACGGTTGGTACACCCCTATTATCCCAACCACGCAAGCGATAATAGTGATCCAATAAAATTTCATATTTTTTAAGATCTAGATTTTGCCCTGCTAGTGGACTATCCCCCTTTAATTTTTCAGAAAACCATCTAATGGGAGGGTGATCCATTTTTCTATCCCATTCTATCCCTGCCGCTAGGTATTCTCTTACCCAATAAGATCTAATTATTGCGTATATTCTATCCGACACATTATATACTTCATCTAAAGACCACTCTTCTCGCCCAGTTACAGACTGCAAAAATTTGGGATAATTATCCAATTCATATCCTAGTTCAATCCATGGAAACCGACAAGTGACCAAACTCTCAAACATTCCACCTCGAATTCTTTGTAATTCTATCACTTTTTCTGCTTTTTCAACTGCATAAGAATCGCGTTCCATCTCAGATATCTCAAACGCAATAACCCATGCATCCTTGTGATGAGCACCAATTGGAGATGTACCGAAAGATAAAGCCATCCCTGGAATGGTAAATGCATTGTAAGCCGAGCATTCCAGTCCCTTTACTTCAATCGCCCAAGGTTTTGCCACATCACCCCAATGCCTAGCCATCTTTCTGGTTCCTTCAGCCAACAAAGAACCAAGATCGTCTGAACATTTTGCAATTCGTCGAATAAGCTCCTTAGATTTTTCGTATTCATCAAAATTGTAATCCTCACCCAACACACCATTTTGAGCAGCTTCAGCTGCCATTCCCAAGACACTTCCCAATGAAATTGTGTCCATTCCAAAATCATCAGCCATATAATTTAAAGTACCTATTTTTGATAAATCACCAATACCGAGATTCGGTCCCAGCATACCAATATTTTCGTAATCCAATTCTGAATCATTACCATCTGCATCTTTAATTACCATACCACACTGCATCGTACACCTGGGGCAACCAAGCTGTTCTGTTTTGGTACTAGCTAGTACTTCACCATCAATTAACTTAGAGGATTCAAATTTTGCCTCTTGAAAATTTCTAGTGGGTAAAGAGCTAGTTTCTTGACACCAATCGAGAATCATGGTTGTTCCTTGAGACATCCAGAAATCATAATTAGGAGCTGCTTTTACATCACGATATCCATGCTTACCCAGCTCTTTATACGCTTGTTTATCATGTATAGGGAAATCTTGAGTTCCAGTGATCACAATTGACTTCAGATTTTTTGAACCCATCACTGCCCCCATTCCCGGTCGTCCTCCTGATCTCCCTTCTTGACTTCTTATTGTTGCGTATTTTACTAGATTTTCACCAGCTTGTCCAATGGACAAATATCCTGCCTTCTCGCCATATTTACTGATCAAATAGTTTTCAGTATCATAAGTTCCCTTTCCCCATATTTCGGAAGCATCATGGAGTATCGTTTGACTATCATTTATTTCTATATAAATTGGTTCTTTAGACTTACCCCTTATAATGATGCCATCATAACCAGCCCTTTTCAACTGTGGTGAGGCTCGAGTCCCTAAATTTCCATCACCATAACCACCTGTTAAAGGACTTTTTGCAGCTACAATCATTTTACTACTACTAGGAAGAGTTAAACCAGATAATGGACCAATTGCAAATACCAGCCAGTTTTCAGGACTTAAAGGATCCGCACCTGCAGGTACATTGTCCCATAATATTTTTACAGCAAAACCTCTTCCCCCAATTAAGGTGGTTTTCCATTCGTCAGGATATTCAAAATTAGTCGTTTCCCCACTAGTTAAATCTACGAGAAGAAATTTTCCATGATAGCCAGTCATTATATTTCGGAATTCAATAATTAATCCTTAAATTTCGCGATTTTTGATTATTTATTTTCTTTATTTTTCAAAGAGTTATAAGAGATTATCAATTTAGAACTGCATCAAACAATTCAATTTCACCACCAGTCTCAAATTTAATACTGGTACCAACTAGTTCAGAAAGCACTTCATATACGATATTATCGACTGTATTCCCGAAATCCTCTGAATAATCCTTTACATGGTCAATATTCTGCTCTACATTCATATCGAACATCTGAAAGATAAGGAATGTCGAAATTGTCTGTTCACACAAGTTATCAATTAGCTCGTATTTTCCCTGTTGCAATAAGGCAGATTGGTTGGGGATTAATACTGCTATTGTATAGTCTTCCACTGTCTTGATGAACCATCTGCTACAGCTCATACCGATATCTGTAAGCTTGTGCATACCATCTTCTTCCCATTCACAGGATTGATTCTCTTCATTGAAAGAATTTCGAGCAAATGTGAGTAATGCAGCTAGAAAACCACCAATTAGTTGTGGATCACTTGATACACAACCTGAGCTGTATTTTCTAGTTAACATGACTAATCCAGTTTGATGAATAACGTAGACCTGGGCAATACAATCAGCCACCAATACTTCATCTGAACTTGGATTATCGTTTAAAGCCATGATAAAAACTCCTAGGGGAGTACACCCATCGAATTATTGATATGTTATGATTTCCTTCTTAATATCTCTACCGGTTTTGGGATATATCAATTGGAAAATTACGACTTCCAAATTACATTATAAAATAATGAATTTTTTTGCAAGGATTCGTCATTATCTTCATTCTTTCTTCGCTTTTAAAGAAAACATTAAGGGTAATTTTTGATAGGAATCTGGAAGATGCCACCACCCATCCCTTTTCACCATAAAAGGAAGCATTTTCCATGATAAAAACGGAAATTCATGAACAAATTCAATGCTCAGGCCTGCTTCTATTAAAGAGTTAATTGTATCAGAAATTGAGTGTTGCCATCCGTATTCGCGTTTATTCTCTAGTTTGATACTCGGATCAGCATAACTTCCTTCCTCATCAAACATCAAAGGCTCAACGTTATGAAAATATGGATATCTCACCTTCAATGCACTTTCGTGTTCATCATCAAATATGTGACCGGTTGGATGGCTATCCATAATATAGAAAATTCCACCTTGTTTCAAGAAATGTGAAATTATATTAGCCCACTCTTTTAGGTCTGGTAACCAGTAAATTGTTCCATGACTAGTAAATACAATGTCAAAGCTGTTTGGTTCGATAGGTTTTTCCCTTAAATCATATAAATCTGATTGAATAAAATTAGAATTGATCCCAACCTCCTTGCTTAAATTTTTCGCATGGTAGATAGCCCTATCAGAAAAATCAACTCCTGTAGTGAAAGCACCCAATCTAGCCCATGATAAAGTATCCAAACCAAAATGACATTGTAGGTGTAACATTTTTTTACTCTTTACATCCCCAACTTCATCAAGTTCAATATTTCCAATAGTATTTTTTCCTGATTTGAATTCCTTTACATTATAAAAATCTGAGTTAATATGAATATCTGCAAGTTCATCCCACCGTTTTATATTAGTCTCAATGTATTCTTCCATAATTATGATTATAAAGTAGTTTTTGAAAACTTATTTATCTCGTTCAAAATATGAGTCTATTTTACTAAACACTCCTAATTTTGGCAAAGAAAGAGAAAATACGATAACGATGATTAGAAACCTTGAGGTAAATTTCACAATTTTCTTAGAACTCAACCGTTTAAAAAATTTTCTAGATTTATTCTTCAGAAACTAGATTAATTGAATTTTGGGTGTAAATTAATTGGGCTTACATAGAATGTAAATCATAATAAACTAGTAGTTGAATCACCTCCATCATTTTTAGATCCGAATACAATGAACTGAATGCGGGAACTATTTCAAATAAGGTTAATATCTCTTGAAACAATCATTCTGTAAATTGGGGACAAATGTGTTCCTACAGGTTATTTACAAGATTAATACTTAATATAATTAGCACAGTTATGGTGTATTAATTATGATTAAAAAATTATATTTTGGATTGCTATTAATACTTATTACCAGTTTACTCACGTTTACGGGTTCTAGTGTTGTAGCACATGATGATTCAGCTGTTTCCTCACCAAATTCTTTAATCGGCCAAATTCAGTTAAATGAGGATAATTCAACTGAATCTGAAGACGAAGAAGATGAAAAAGATGAAGAAGATGACGATAATGATGGAGTTGAGAATGAAAAGGAATCCGCATATGAAAGAGAAATTGAAATAGAGATTGATGATGAGAAATTTATAATTGAATCTACATTAAAGAATGATACAAATAAAGATAAATTTGATATTGAATTTGATGTGGGAACTGCAGATCAAGCAGAAATCAAGTTAAAATTCGAAACAGAAGCCGGATCAAACGAAACAGAATTGGAATACCGAGTTAAATTTGATGAAATTATCGAATTCACAGATGAAAATGTACCTGGATATCAAAATGAAACTCTGCTCACTAGATATGAAATTGGGAAAGTGGGTTGGTTGCCCCTCGAGCACACGAATAATGTTTCCTCTGGCTTAATTACCATCAACGCAACAACTGTTGATGGAGTTTTCTCATTAATTTTGAGGATGTCAAACACATTCATGAATGATGAAAACGCAACATTATCTTCAAATTCTCTTAAAATTGATGTTTTAATCAATAATTTTCCTTTTGCTACCACTGGTTCAAAGCTCGCAGTAAAAGCACTACTGAAGACTGAATCTGATATGAATGTTGATGATGAATCAGAAGATGAACTTGAAGGAATCGCTTCTAATGAAACTGAAGTTGGAATAGCATCGGCTTCAGCTTCTGGATTTTTTTCATGGTCTGACCTCGCTGAAGTAGATGGAGTAATTGTGGATGTTCTTACTTCCGCTTTATCAAATTCAACAGCTGACGAAGGTGAGCCATCCAGTATGATGTATTACACATTTAATGCTACAGATCCAGTAAACATCGTATGGGATCCAAAAATCGGTGTTGTTAGTGAAGCTGCAAAATCGCTTTACAAAGCAATTGTCGATCCTCCAGTCACATCCTCTTCAAGTACTTCTGAAACAAGCACTGTAAATACTTCCACATCGGTTGCTGAAAGCAAAACTGAAGAATCCTCTGATGATGGTGTTCCTGGATTTGAGATATGGGTATTTTTCTCGCTGGTAGGATTGGTATTCGCAATAAATCGTAAAAAACTAACAATATGAAATAATTACATTCAACAAATCGAAAATTATTGATTTATAATTTCAAAACTCAATTCGTCAAATATTATTTTTTATCATTTATTTATTTATTAAATTAATTATTGAAAATAAAATAATCAAGTCTGGGTCACATTCGCCCTCTTCTTTGACTTTCTCCCCCAATAGCTGAACAGAGGCAGTTACAGAAGGTACTTGCTATACAATAAGCTAGACATGGATTATTTGTTGAAATTACCATATAAGCTCCAATAAACGCAATTACTCCGATAATTAATCCAAACACAATTCCACCAACTGCAAAGCCGACAAAGGCAAAAATTACAGCAACGACAATTGGAATAGCCATGTTTTTTTCCTTCCTCCCGGATCTCTGTTGTGTCGGATAGGGTGCATATCCCCCTCTCTGATATTGTTGGTTATCCTGATATCTATCCTGTTGCTGATATTGTGTTTGAGGTTGTACTGCAATCTGATTTCCGCATTTTAAGCAAAAACTATCCTCTAGTGAAACCTTGGTTCCACATTTGTTACAGAAGTTTGATGGACTACTACTCATTAATAACCACGGTGTTGAGGCTAAAATAGCATGGGATTTTGACCAGTCATCTGCACAATTATTTATTAGCTCTGAAGATGAAGACACTCGCACTAAATTAATAAGATAGAATAATCCAATAATCATGATAAAATTAATTTTGGAAAATTTTGATTTATTCCGAAAATTACCTGTTTTTAATTCGCCATTTGGATCGAAATAATTCAATCTATTAAGAAATCGGGTTATGATTGAATTATTATGCAAGTGCAATGTAGAATATAACTTCTTACTGGGATCTGTAGAAAAAGATCCCAAGATTCTTAATTTAATAAATAAGATACTACTTATTACTATTATCAAAGTGTGATTAATTATATTTTCTGTAAAATTCAGTAAAGAGAAGAAAAAAGCAACTATAAATGAGAGTCTTATCATAATCTTTGATTTAATATGATTGAATTCTGATTTCCTTAAAATTTTGTAGAGATAAATCCCAAACTGCGGTAAGGCAAAAGCTAAAACTAAACTGAAACTGATTTTTTCATCTATCTGACTCGGAACAAGTGAGATATAAATAATTGAGCCAAAAAAATAAAAACTGTTAAAAAAGTTAACAGTTGTTCTACGTATCACTTTTCCTGTAAGAACCTCGACAAGGAAACTAATTGCGATTACTGACCACAATACTGATATTATTAACCATTCTAATTCTTGATACGCCAGTGAATTAGGAAAAATGAAAAATAAATAAAGAATTGGCAATAACAATACAAGAAAGGTTTTGGATGCAAAGCAACCCGAACAAAAATCAAATCCTCTTATACCAATAACATGTGATGAATAACCGGAATTAGCTGGATCGTGATGAGAACGATTTATATTGAACATATATGTCATTTTCAAACACTGTTAATCAATGTAGTGAAAATATTATGTGATGAAATCAAATTTTGAATTATTTCTTATAATTCAATTCAGAATATCATTAATACCAAAGTCGATAAAAGAAGTCTAAGGTTAATTTAAATTAGTATTATCACTAAAAAAATTCTCGATCTGAAGATTATCAGGGATATACGGATAGATAAACTAGAAAGTTAATTAAGGATTAACACGAATAAAGTATATATGAGCCATCAATTAACGCTGGAAGAAAGTAACTTTATTGATTATTTTACAGAATTGCTTCAAAACTTCACCATTGATGAGCTCATCAATAAATATGATAATTTGATAGTAGATTTTAATACCAATAGAAATTAAATAAGTTACCAAGTTTTTTTTACCCACTATCAACTGCAATCGACAGAATTCCTATCACACTTATCGATTCCCAAATTATCAGATCATTTGTGATTTTACTTTCATTCCGAGAGTAAGATCTTAATATGCTAATCATAAATACAATAAAGAAGATATATTATGGCTGGTGCATCATTAACCGTTGCGTTGTTTGTAAATCTAGGAATTGGAGTAATGAAACTATTTGTAGGTATGTTAACAGGTTCTGCAGCTATGATTTCAGAGGCATATCATTCATTTGCAGACACATTCAATCAGATTTTGCTTGCATTGGGAATCAGAAGAAGCAAGAGAGAACCTGATTTAGAACATCCTTTTGGATACGCAAAAAATCAGTTCTTTTGGGCATTTGTTGTTGCTGTACTGATTTTTGGAATTTCAGGGGCTTTGGCATTACGGGAAGGCATTACAATAATACTTGATCCTGATCACCATGAAATAAAACGTGATATGTTTATATGGAATATACTTGTTTTAGCTGCTGCCATAGCTTTGGAAGCTACTGCCTTTCGGGCTGCATACAAAGAGGCTAATCATTACAAGGAGGAAATGGGAAGTGAGTCTATTTTTGAAGCACTAGATGAAATGCAAGATCCTGTACTTTTATCACTTTTGACTGAAGATACACTAGCACTTGTTGGATTGGTCGTGGCATTTGTCGGAGTAACAATTACCTATATTACTGATAATCCAATTATTGATGGGTATACATCTCTAATGATTGGGATAATATTAATGGTTGGGGGTCTATTACTCGCCAAAGAAAATCAGACCTACCTGATCGGAAAAGCTGT
>CAZRLL010000125.1:9408-11344 GCA_964600735.1 uncultured archaeon | reverse complement strand
ACTGCCTGGAGGTCGATCCCACTCGTGATTGCCAAGTGCATCAGTTTTGAGCAGCCACATGTCTGCATCAAATTCCTCCTCAAATGCACCTCGTTGACCTGCAAGAGCAAATCCACCATCTTGGGTTTGGATCAATGAATATGCTGCATCACCTATTGGACCGTAATGGTGTGGGTCACCGTAGAAGCTACTCTCCCACTGTAAAGTACCATCTTCATTAGTTTTGATTAACCACCAATAAGCAATTTCTACCTCTAAATCCTCATTAAATTCTATTTTTTGACCTGCAAGACCAAATCCACCATCTTGGGTTTGTACTAGATCGTATGCAAGGTCATCTCTGTCACTCCCAAAAGTAAGATTCCATTGCATTTCACCAATGTTATCAACTTTGATTAACCAAACATCGGAATTGCCTTTGCCAAATGAGTTAGTATAGCCTGCTAATGCAAATCCAGCATCAGCTGTTGGTACCAATGCAAATGCCACTTCATCCATTTCTCCCCCATAGATTTCCGACCATTGTACTTCGCCACTCTCATCGGTTTTTATCATCAATATGTCCCCGTCCCCTCCCCCGATTGAGTGGGTAAATCCAGCAAACGCAAACCCACCATCCATAGTTTGCACTAAAGAGTATGCAATCTCATCACCTTGACCACCATAGGTTTGATCCCACTCAACTGATCCATTTTCATCTGTTTTAACCAGCCACATGTCGGTATTACTGGCTAATCTTTTAAAACCAGCGACTACAAATCCTCCATCAATAGTTGCTGCTAGGGCATATCCTCCATCAGCTAGTTGACCCCCATAAGTTTGATCCCACTGTCTTGTACCATTTTCATCTGTTTTAATTAACCACATATCCGAATCACCATTACCTGAGGACTTGGTAAAACCAGCAAAGGCATATCCTCCGTCTAAAGTCTGTATAATATCGTACCCCAAGTCATCTTCATTACCACCATATGATTGCTGCCATTGTTGAGATCCATTTTCATCTGTTTTAATTACCCAAAGATCTCTGCCTGGTGAAACTTCTACCCCATTTACGGTTACAGAGGTCCAATATGCAGAAGTAATGATTAAACCTAAAAGAATAAGTATTTCTAAAGTTATCAGTGGGAACTGTTGTGTTAACTTTTTCTTCATGTTAAATAACTTCCTGCGACGTTAATTGATTATGATAAGATCAACTTTATCACAATTCATCAATCATCCTATCAATTTGTTCATACATCTAAAATTTAATCCAAGTTACGCTAGAATAAAAATGAATAGTGAAAATAATTGAACCGTTGTACACAATACTCATACTAGCATGAATCGAAAAGGGAAAGTTGATTCAATAATCTTGTTTTTGTTTCTTAATTTCTCTTTTTAGTTCCCTTTGTTTTAATAAATTCATAATCACATCTTGTTCTGTAACTCGATTCGTGGTGCGATTCCGAGACTCATTAACTCTTGGAGCAGCAATTTGAATGCGTATGAAATAATAATTTTTGATACGGTAGTATCTTCACGACATACTGGACATTGGAGTTTCTCAAGTCTTCTATTATACTGAGCTAAGAAGCCACATTTCTCGCAGAATAAAGCCTCACTCTTATCAGACTCGTCTAATAACCTTTCCTTCAGTATCAACGCAGTGCCGTGTCCAATCAGACAATCACGTTCCATCTCACCAAATTTTAAACCGCCCTCTCTTGATCTGCCTTCTGTTGGTTGTCTTGTTAAAATTTGAACTGGTCCGCGGGCTCTTGCATGTATTTTATCATTCACCAGATGATGAAGTTTTTGATAAAAAGCAACACCAACAAACACGTCAGAGATCAACTTTTCTCCAGTCCTACCGTCATACATTACCTCTCGACCATATTTTTGAAAGCCAAGTTGGTGCAAATTATCCTTGATTTCATCAGCTGATACACCC
>CAZRLL010000125.1:0-9398 GCA_964600735.1 uncultured archaeon | reverse complement strand
TACACCCTCGAATGCAGTGGCTCGAATCTCTTCTCCCCTAGCACATGCTAGTTTTCCAGCCAATAGTTCCATGAGTTGACCAATTGTCATTCTTGATGGAATGGCGTGGGGATTAATTATAAGATCTGGGGATAATCCTGTCTCGGTGAAGGGCATGTCATCTTGGGGAATCAAAACGCCAATAATTCCTTTTTGTCCATGTCTTGAGGCGAATTTATCCCCGAGTTCTGGAATTCTTAAAGATCGCATTTTTACCTTAATTAGCCGGTGTCCTTCCTGGGTCTCTGTGAACACAACTGTGTCTACAATGCCCGATTCACCGAATCTCATTCCTACACTTGTTTCTCTCCGTCGCTCCATTGGCAGGTCGAACTCTTGTTGTGCTTCAAGAAATCGTGGGGGAGAAGTCCTTCCTATAATAACTTCACTACGCTTGCCATCTACCTCCGTCTCGGGCTCCACAACTCCATCTTCTGACAAATGTTTGTAGACTTCAGGTGCTTTGTAACCGCGTACATCTTCACTAGGTATTTCAAAAGTATCTTCTTGACCACCGGGATAACGTCTCTCTTCTGCATCGTATGATCGAAAGAATGTGGATCTACCTAGGCCACGATCAACAGAAGACTGGTTCATTATAAGCGCGTCTTCCATATTATATCCACCGTAACTAAGTACAGCAACAACAAAATTTTGACCTGCAGGCCTTTCATCAAAACCGATTGCAGTCATACCATGAGTCTTAACCAGCGGAGTTTGGGGGTAATGAAGAATATGGGACCTAGTATCAAGTCTTAACTTGAAATTTGCAGCATAAAGTCCTAAAGATTGCTTGGCCATACCAGCTTCATACACATTTCTATCAGAACGATTGTGCTCTGGAAATGGGATTAATGATGCACAGATACCAAGGATAGTTGCTGGAGATATTTCAACGTGGGTATGTTCTTCATTCAATTCCTCAACAGTAATGGCAATATAGGCATTTTCTTCCTCCTCAGCATCCAGATATTCAATAATGCCTTGACGAGTAAGGTCACTCCAACGTTTTTCACCGGATTTTACCTGTTCTACATGTTGTTTGTTAAGAGATGGCACACCATCCTTAACTATAACAAGTGGTCTTCTCACACGCCCCTGATCTGCATTTATCTGTATCTCGTTGGTGTCCTCATAATATGCAACATTAACTTCAGGTGCAAATATCCGATTTCGTCTTCCATGACGAATTTTCCTAGCCAGTGCTTCTCCATCAGGGTAAAAACCAATTAATGCACCATTTAAAAATACACGATTGAAACTCTTCTCAGGAGAAACGTCCTCCTGTATCAGTCCCAAGTCTACTAATTCCTGAAGTACAAATGAACTATCAATATGAGTACTAATGTAAGCCTGCAATGCTAAATTTTTCACTAGTCCACAGTTAGGACCTTCTGGAGTCTCATTAGGGCAAATTTTCCCCCAATGCGTTGGATGAAGATCACGTGCCTCAAAATGAGGTTGACTTCTTGATAATGGGGATACTACTCTTCTTAAATGACTAAGTGAGGACATATAGTTAGTCCTATCCAGTAATTGTGATACTCCTGCTTTTCCACCAACCCAATTACCAGTGGCCAGTGCGTGTCTTAGCCTTTCAGTGATCACATCAGCTCGTACTGCTGTCTTCAGAAATGCTCCTTTTTTGTTCACATTCCTTTCCAGCTGGTATTTGATATCTCTGGTCAATGATCTAAATGCATTCCTGAATAACAGAAGTAATAGATCTCCTGCTAAGTTCAATCGCTTACTGGCATAATGGTCCTTGTCATCCGGCTCCCGCATTCCTAACTCCAGCTCCAGTACACGCTGAGCCATTAAACAGAGAAAATAGGCTTTTTTAATTCTATCCTCATTATTATTACCAAGATGTGGTAGTAGATATCTATCTAGCACCTGTTCTGTTCGATTGACTCGGTATTCTTTTGTTTGACCGACTGCAACCCTTTTACCAATATAATCCAGGGCATCTTCCTGATTTCTCACCGTCTCTGATTGAAGAATCGGTAAAAGCTTTGCCTGTACCTTTTCGTTTAATGATATACGGCGAGCGATAGCACCATCCTTTTCCAATCCTAGTGCCCTTAGCAATACAATTAGGGAAATCTTTCGGGATACAGAGGGAAATGAAACCCGAAGAGTGCTATCTTTTGTACGCTCAAGGGTGACTGGTGCCCGAAATCCTTTCATGGTTGAGAATACCTTTGCCAAGGAGGTCGCACTTTTATTTGTTAAGCGTTCAACTAGAATTCTATTAGGAGCTAAATCCTCTTGGGTTACGAGTACCCTTTCTGAGCCATTGATAATAAAATAACCGCCAGAGTCTTGCGGATCTTCCCCATGTTGAATTAAGATGGAATCATCTGGATTATTCATCTTCAGTCGACATCTATCCGATCGTAACATAATGGGTAAGTGCCCAACATACACCGTTGTTGATGATGCCCCCATCGATTTTTTTGCATGTGGGCCTAATGGTGACTCCTGCTCTTCTGGATATCTAGGTGTCATTTTCAATCTTAATGGAGCAGCATAGGTCAAATTCCGTGTACGAGCATCCATTGGCCAGATTGATGATGATGATCCATCAGCTTCCTTAATTTCAGGTTCCCCCAACTGAATATTATCGAGTTCCACATACATTCCGGAGGGGTCATCTGGATGAATAATCTTCTCTTCCTCGACCACCTGTTGTAAACTAGCCTTTATGAATAAATTATAACTGTCAAGATGTTGACGAACTAAGCCTAATTCTGAAAACATTGAATTAAGTATTACCCACTTATCATCTGCGATCATTGAATATTGTTCTTGGTCTGCTCTTGGCATCAAAAATGTCTCCCAATTGATCTTGCGATCAAATCAAAAAGATAGTGTTAACTAACTTTGTGAAGAATTCAATGGAATTTTCGGAGAATTTAAGATTTAATATATAGATCGATTGTATAATTGATTGATTGATTATGCAACTTGACACTTGGGCATCATTTATAATTTGTAGCACTTAATTAAGTTTTGATTTCACAAACATATGACAATAAAATGACCCCAATCCAAAATCAATAAATAAATCATCTCAGCGATTACGATGGTATTATTTTTTTTATACCATTTGCAAAAATTCGGGAGGGTATTTTGCAGCTTGTTTGAAACCAAGAAGGGTCTATATTGTCATCAGAAATAATACTTGGACAAATAAAGGAAAAAATAAAGGCAATCGTACCAGCAGATGCTGAATTATCAATAATTGAATTTGAAGGTCCAGAAGTGGCAATTTATTCGAAAAATCCAAAAGTACTAGTCAATGATAGTGGTTTGATAAGTCAAATTGCAAGATCTATAAGAAAAAGGGTTGTTATTAGATCAGATCCCAGTATACGTATGGATCAAGATATAGTCAAAACAAAAATATTGGAAATAATAGGGGATGCTGTAACAGTGGGCGATATAGATTTTGATGAATCTATGGGAGAAGTCATCATCCACGTAGATAAACCGGGAAAATTATTTGGAAAAGATGCTATTATTATTAGGAAAATAACTGGTGAGACTTTATGGAGACCTAATATTTACCGAATTCCACCGCTTCAATCACATATTATCCGAACGGTTAGAAATGTTTTGTCCACAGATAGTGCGGATAGAAAGGATGCATTGTTGAAAATAGGTAAAATTGTTCACCGGGAAGCATTGTTAGACGTGCCGTTTTTGCGAATTACTGCTTTGGGTGGATATAAGGAGGTTGGTCGTTCATCAACATTATTACAAACTGGAGATGCCAATGTTCTGATAGATTGTGGGGTGAGTGTTGGATCGGCTAAAGCTTCTCAGATGCTGCCCCGCTTTGATCTACCTGAATTTGAAATTACTAATTTAGATGCAGTAATTATATCCCACGCACATCTAGATCATAGTGGTCACGTGCCCTATTTAATTAAATATGGATACGATGGTCCAATTTACACAACAGAACCGACTCAACACCTTATGACTATGCTACAAATTGATTACTTGGACATCGCAGAGAAAGAAGGAAAATTACTACCCTTTTCAAAAAATGATATCAGAAAAGCAATCGTTCAAACAATCCCAATTACCTACGGTGAAGTAACTGATATTGCCCCTGGTGTTCGATTGACCCTTCAGAACGCAGGACACATTCTTGGGTCAGCAATTATTCATCTCCACGTTGGTAATGGAAAATATAACCTGGCATTTGCTCACGATTTTAAATTCTCCAATTCCCGATTATTGGATAGGGCAATCCATAAGTTTCCAAGACTTGAAACGATGGTGATGGAATCTACTTATGGCAACCCACAAGATGTGACACCAAGTCGTCAAAAGAGTGAAAACGCTCTTGCCCAAATTATCAGTGAGACCATTGCTAAAGGTGGAAAGGTTTTGATACCTGTACTCGCAGTTGGCAGAGCACAAGAATTACAGCTTGTAATTGAAAATCTGATGAAAAATAATTTAATTCCAAAAGTTCCTGTTTTCCTTGATGGTATGATCAAGGAAGCCACTGCAATTACGACAAATCACCCGGAATTTTTATCCAGACAGCTTAAAGAAAGAATTTTTGTAAAGGATGACAATCCATTTTTATCAGAAATATTCGTTGCCATTACTGGTACAGAAGAGCGAGAAAACGTATTGATGGAAGACAAATGCATAATTATGGCTACTTCTGGTATGCTTGTTGGTGGAAGTTCTGTTTATTATTTTGAAAACTTGGCTGAAGACGAGAGAAATTCCATAATATTTGTATCATACCAGGCAAAAGGCACACTGGGTAGAAAGGTCTTGGAAGGGGCTAGAGAAATCGTAATGAAAGATGAAAATGATAAATCCTACGCACTTCAAATGAAGCTCAGAATTGAACAAATTACTGGATTTACTGGTCATTCGGACAGAAGAGAATTGATGGAATTTGCTAAAAGATTAACCCCTAGACCAAAACAATTTCTTATCGTACACGGAGAAGCATCAAAATGTACAAATTTGGCAAGTAGTATTGCTCGTACTGTCAAGAGGGAAAGTTCTGCTCCTGCGATTGGTTCTACGACCAGATTATACTAGATTCAATTAGGGATTAATTTGCCACCATTTATCTCCCAAATAATGAATGTTTTTGATACATTTACCACTAGTCATTTTTTTCATATCAACACTATCATAAAGTGAAATTCCTATACATAAAGGGGATCTATTCCGTTCCTCACAAACAAGTAGGATATTCCCTTCGATTACATCATCACTAATTTTTGTAATTCCTGGTCTCATAATATCAGCACCATTAGTAACAAATTTGATGGCACCTGTATCAACAATAACACTTGGTATTTGCAAATCAAATTTCCGAGCCAATTTCAAGGATGGGATGGTTAAATTTTCTAGTTCGATAAGGAGGATCTCCTTCTTCTTTGTCACAATTAATGTTTCATTATTATCCAGTAAGTATCGAAAGGTACCTTTTTTTGGGAGTAAATCAATAGGATCTTCGATGAACTCTTTCATTTTTTCGATTAATATCTTTCTTTCCTTTCCACCTACAGATTGAATTGAATATGTACTCAATTTAATTTGACCTGAAAAATTAAAATGATATGCAAATTTAATTATTACGTAAGGAATCCCCTGTGAAATGTAACAATCTGAGATAAATCGATTTTCCTATCAAAAAATTATAAGAGAAACAGTTATTTACCAGACAAGTACGTTAGAAATTCTCGATCCCATAATGTTTTCAACATCAGATCGGTGATTATTTCCATCGAACGAGTGCAGCAGAGCTAACCGTATGAAGTTCGATATCTAGTATTTATTTAAACATTCGCTAATAAGTTTTGAGTTGAGGTGATATCTCACTATTTTTTGATGTCAACCAATGATCGATCTTGATTTATTTGATAAGTAAAATATATATAAAAGGATCAAATCATCATCAATGAATCATATCATTATGATCATTTATCTATCACATGTAAATGTACAGCAACAAAATTTAAGGTATGAATGTAAAGATCGTATAACTTTTTGTTAGGTAATATTAACGTCATTTTTATTTCAAAATCAGTTGCCAACTTACTTAGATTTTAATATTAGACTAATTAATATTAAATATATAAAGAGAGGCTTGATAGGAGGAACAGTTGCATTTCGAAAATTGAGGACAATGACCTGCCTAGTGAGGGCGCAGAGGATACGAGTTACTTACTCTCCTATACACGTCACCTAGAACGCCAAACTCGTCGTTTAGAGACTGAGAAGCAAATTGTGGAGGGCGAACGCCTAAGGCTCCAAAGAGAGTTAAATAATGTAAGAAGCGAGTTAGATCGACTAAGAGCACCCCCATTATTTGCAGGTGCATTAATGGAAGTGATCTCCGACGACAAAGCAATTGTAAAAAGCACCACGGGCCCTCAATTAATTGTAAGTATCAGTAATAAAATCGATCGTGATGAATTAAAGCCAAATTCTAGAGTCGCATTGAATCAGAGGTCGTTTTCTATCGTTGATATACTTCCTCAGAGTCAAGATCCATCAGTACGGGCAATGGAAGTTGAAGAAAAACCAAATATTACGTATGAAGATATAGGTGGGCTGAATGTTCAAATACAAGAAGTGAGGGAAATTGTTGAGCTTCCTCTATTAAAACCGGAACTCTTTATCAGTGTTGGAATTAGTCCACCAACCGGAGTACTGTTATACGGGCCCCCAGGTACCGGAAAGACGTTAATTGGGAGAGCCGTAGCAAGACAGACTAATGCTACTTTTATTCGGATAATTGGGAGTGAGTTGGTTCAAAAGTTTATAGGTGAGGGTGCTCGTCTTGTAAGAGAGGTATTTGAATTTGCCAAAGAAAAAGCACCATCAATTCTGTTTATTGATGAACTTGATGCGATTGGTTCAAGAAGGTTAGAACTTGCAACATCCGGGGATAGAGAAGTCCAAAGAACTTTGATGCAAATTCTAAGCTGTATGGATGGATTTGAAACGCGTGGTGAAGTCAGAGTAATCGGTGCAACCAATCGACCTGACATCTTGGATCCTGCACTGCTTCGACCTGGTCGTTTTGACCGTTTAATTGAGATCCCTACCGCAAATGATGAGGGTAGAAAGGAGATATTCAAAATTCACATGAAAGAAATGAATATTAAAGGCGATGTTTCGATTGAACATTTTGTATCAAACACAAATGAATACTCTGGTGCTGAAATAAGAAACATCTGTGTCGAAGCTGGGATGTTTGCCATTAGAGAAGAACGAACTCATGTTACTGCTAGCGATTTCACAAATTCACTTGACAAAATTGCTCACGAAAGAAAAGGGGAAGATCTTAACAGTGATGGGTATCTTTAGATAAATATTTTAATTAACCCGTAATAATTTACACGAACAGATACATTCATATTTTCATTTAATAACAATACTCATGGATCAACAACATGAAATCGAACGTTTAGTTAAGCTTATTCCTCAGAGAGTAAATTACAATTCAGATGCATTATTACAAATTTCTCTACCCACAAATAGCATAGTAAAACTTGATGACGCATTTGAAATAATTCAAACTGATGCAAAAGATAAAGGTTGGAAACCAGAAAATATTACTATTATTAGAAAATCAGGTTACATTGTATGTGAAGAATGTAAACGAGTGCTGCATATTCATATAGCAACAGATGACGCAACTTATTGCATGAATTGCGAACATAGAAAGATAAAAAGATTGACGCGTCCAGACATTCATGTTGTTGATTAATTCATTTACTATTGGTTTAGGTATAGGTAAATAGAAGTGGATTTATTTGGGCTAATTTTCTTGGTAAAAATAATAAAATGGCGTTTTCCTCACTGATTACTGTTTTCTTCACAATAGTCATTTTATCTTTAACCTTATATTTTTTATCAATAATTTTCATAGGAGAACTCTATTTTAGAGTTCCAAGACGAAGAAAATACCGAGTTGATCCAGCAGAATTAGGTGCGACAAGAATAACTCTCGTTGATAAAAAAGGCAACAACATCGTTGGTTGGTATTTAACTAAGCAGAAAAAAAATCTAGTTATCGTTGTACATGGTCATTTTGATAACTCTGGGATGATGTTTGATACTTATGGACCAATTTTTTCTAATTTGAACTGGGATGTATTAGCTATAGATTTACGGAATCACGGTCTAAGTGATACTGATTTTCCACTCACTTATGGAGTAAGAGAATCTATTGATGTAAACTTAGCGATCAACTGGGCACATCAAATTCATAATTGGAATAATATCGTTGTTTTTGGAACATCAATGGGGTCGATTGCAGCATTATTGGCTGTAAATGCATCTAAAAGAAAAATTGATGGATTGATCCTAGATTCTTCATTTGTCTCAGTTGATAAGACCTTGAGATTGAATTTAAAAAAACACAACCTTCCTGCAGCATTGTACTATTATCCCATTCAACGTTACTTAGAGATAAAGTACCGTCAACAAAATTACTCATTTTCTTATTTTCCCAATATTAAGAAGGAGATGACTGAGGTTGCTAAAAAGAGTTCTGTACTTGTGGCGAGGGGAGAAAATGATAAAGAAGTACCTTTTGAGGATTTTGAATTAATGAAATCAATTATCCCTGATCAAACACATATCTTGATCCCACATGCAACACACTCCGGACTTCATAGTTCAAAAGTATTTAGAACAAAATTATCATCTTGGTTAAAATCCCTTTGAATAACATAATTTTTCCAAATCATCTATTATTTAATGAAACAAGTACATTTATATTTAGTAGATAGGATATCAACTTGGTAGGGTTTGTGACAGTTAAACCAATATTATGATAAACCTTTACCTTTTTTTCTTCTTCTTTTGCTGTTTACTTTATAAGGATTAAAAAGATAAATTATCCCATTAAATTCTAACATCATTTTTATTTTTGGTAAATATTTTCAATATTACTGATAAAATGAAAAAAATGGATAATAACAATAATGTTGTATATCTAAGAGCGAGAGAGCAACAATTTATTTTTAAAATTAGGTTTTCAAATTTATTTATAATTGAGAATAAAATAGGAGAATTTCAAAGTGAAATTGTAAGTAGATACCCTGAATCTGCACTGAATATTAGAAAACAGATAGTTTATGCAGATGTTGGACGACCTACACACAAACTAGAAGAAATAGATCGAAGTGATTCACATTATCCAAAAATTTAGAGTTTTAAATCAGAAGATAATTACGTTTTAAATGTTCAAACAAATTCTCTTGACCTCATTTCAAATAAACATAAATCATATTACAACACAAAAGATGGAGAGGGATTTAGAGAAATTATTAATTTTACTATGAAGAAATTTT
>CAZRLL010000124.1:0-11485 GCA_964600735.1 uncultured archaeon | reverse complement strand
ACCAGAATGAAAATTTACTAGCCAAGAATAGATGGACGCCCATTGTCAATTCAGTGAGTGGTACCTACACCATATCGCTGGGTATGGTAATAAACGAATTACCGGCCGAACAGACTGATCTTAGAATATATGTAAGAATTCATATTAGCCAATTTGGACTTGATGGTTTGATAGATGATCCTGTATGGCAGGATAATATCGGTTACGTACCATAACTTCATGAAAGGGCGCTATTGGATACCAGCACATAACATATTCATTTATCAATAAATCTAATAGTGTAATAAGCGAAATGTGAATCTAAAAAACTCATGTCCAATATCAAAGCATATTCATCATGCAAACTATCTTTCAATGGAAGTACGGATTAAGAAACAATAAACAGTAAATAATTCTAATATTAAAAATATTTATAATCATTATTTAGGATTCACAAGCTAAATTGGCTTTATACGCTTTGTTCTCACCATTATCTTACAAATTAATACTAATCTGCTTTTTGGTGAAAACCCAATTGTCCTTCACATGCTGATTTGTCTTGTAAAGTCTTAACTGGATGCTATGGCAGTTTTTTCTAAATCTTACTGCGGAAATTTGTTATGGATAATGATTTCCTCAGTATTATGGCTTTATCAAAATGTTGGAATAATTCAATTCAATAATGTGTGATTATAAAACAGGATTGATAACACTAAAAAGATATTCTTAGTCCCTAGTGTTTTCATAATAGAATGAATAAAAAATCTTTGAACTGATAGTAACCATTGGAAAATCAACAAGGTCATTATCTGGTGTAAAAGAGCTTTGTGTAAGGATTTCCTCATGCACTCGTGTGTTTAAAACGCGAATAACAAACATTTGATTTTGATCCCTGACAATGATTTTTGGGATTTGATGACGAAAAATAGTTCCTGGCGTTTCCCGAGCAAGAAATCCTTGATTACCAAAGGATTCCATGTGTTCGCGAACATTTATTGATTTTTGTTTAAATTCTGCTGTCCATGCATCCTTTTTTGGCAGATTTCGAGAAAAACCAAAGTTTTCCAGTTGAATTGGATCATCATAAACCAATTCGTTAAATAGAACCATTGATTCACTAGTTAGGAGATCCCATTTCCTACCATTAAATGTGATTAAATGCAGAATCAATTCTTTTAAGGTTTCATCAGGTGTAACACTATTGTATTCTGAATTAAATGTTTCATTATCAAATGCATTACTATTATTTGAATCGAACCATAAGTTAAGCTCATAATCCAAAATATCACTTGCTAATTTGATGAGTTGATTAATATCTGACAAATCAATATCATCGTGAGACCTTCCATGACTATCAGGATGCCTGATTTTATAACCCGTTTTTATTGCATTTTCAATAGAAACACCATCTGAATCATGCAAATCAATACCCAATCTTTCAGTTAGGTAAATTTTCAATAAAGTAATACCATTATGAGATTCAATGTGAATTCCTTTTAAGTTCTCGATTAAACTGGAGGTGTCTTTGAATTTTTTAGCCATCTCTTGGATAAAATTATTGAAAAGATCACGAAATTCAATTCTATCTTGTGTTCCTTGATCTGTTGAATCGAACTTAGATGAGCGATTCTTATGTATTGCCCAATAAGTTGCTATTCCTTCTAGCGCAATAATTAATCTAGTTGCTTTTGCATTAAGATCACTTAGATTACCTGCTCGAGAGAGGTGATCCACATAATCTGTAATAAATGGTGGTATTGTATAACCTGTAATACCCTGAACAATATTCTGTGCTAATCTGAAATCTCGTTCAGGAGATAGCCTTCTCAGGAATGATTTCCCTGTGATTTTTTGATAGTAAATTTTTTTGAATTGAAATAGAGGATCTCCAGAAAATACTCTATACTCTGAGATACCCGTATCAATCTCTGCTAGTAACTCTTCAGAACGATCATTGACCAAATATCCAGTCAACCAGTATAAATGGACAATAACAGATGAACTATATGTGAGTGCTATAAATTGGGCTATACGGTCAAAATAACGAACTATGTCATCACTAATTACATTCTGATCAGACAATTCAGGAAAATGATCAATTTGACATAAAAACCATAGAACTCGAGTCCCTGGGTTGTTGGATTGCCACTTTCTAAACCAATCCCTTTCTTTTTCTAGAAATATGGATTTCCAAACATCTATCTTATTACCACGAATTCTATGTAATCCACACTGAAAAGGGTGGATTTCACGATCATATTCGATAATTAAACTTTCCCCTTTGATCTCAATACCAAGTAGTAAACCTGAAATATCATTTTCTGGCAATTAGTTCACCCTACTAGACACCCATTTATTACCAATTATTGCTAAATAGTTTAAAAGGATCTTCTGTATATTCATTACACTCTTAAGTATTAAATACTTTTGAATGCACTACAATTAACAATTAAGATTCATCCCTACTTGGACTTACTACGGATGTTTTATGTAACAAATGTAATATTTTTTCTCGATCGAATGGGATACTAGGTCAGTCGCCAATGGGGATTACGAACTTCGAGTGAAGGGTATCTCATCAGACAATGATACAGAAGGAGCAGAAATTACAGCTTGAGAAATGAAATTTCTATTAATTTTGTTGATTTTTGGTAATATGTAAAAAGGTGCTAAATCATTCTACTATAAGTTCGGAGATCAAATAAAAGTGATCCTTGGTTTTTATTACTACTCAAACTGCGTTCAAATGTACACAACCAAGGAAATTATCGACAAATCAAAGATATTTACATAGTATGATATGAATATGTTAATTCCAGATTGTAAATACAGTGATTATCAGTAAAGATAAATTCCAAGAGGAACGATGCAAGACTATTGATACTCAATATGAAAGATATAAATGGGTTAATACAAAATTTGATAAAATAGTAAAACAACGTATATCTCTTTTACCTGCAATAGGTGAGCTTCACCAGGATGCAGTAGGGTCCTTTTGGTCTGGATTTTTTACTTCTGCAATTTTGGGAATCGCTGCAAGTATCGAAACCACTTTACGAGCTATTACAGATTTATCTCAATTAAAAAGAAGAGATAAAAAGGACTGGATCAATGTCATTGAAGAAGCCAAAAAACAAATGATAATAAGTTCTGAATTATGTGACCGAATACAATATTTCAGAGAAACCATAAGAAACAGAATTACACATTCTGGTAAGTTAACTGAAATTTTTGGTTGGAAAAAAGAAGGACAAAAGCAACATTCTTTGTCTGATGAGCGTTTAGATTTAATAGCTAGATTTACGAAGGAATCTAAATCATTTCGTGTTAGTCCGGACTATGAGTTTGGTAAACCAATTCGTACAGAAAGTGTGCCATTCCTTTCTAAGGAGATACTAGCTATGGATGGAATCACCTATATTATATCCAAGATTTTCTCTTATCAATTTTAAATATCTGTATTAACTTATATGCAACAGAAAGCATGGATAGTGCTCTTTTGGTGCTTGGACATCTAGAACTCAACTTTTGTAGTCCCCCAATTAAATGCCATTGATTTACGGATTCAAAACTTAACTAGAAATGTTCTTTAGTTGAATTTTTTATACAAATATTAATTTATCAATTTATCTAATACAGGTATATGAAAGGTGCATTACTTCGAGTCGGTATTGATCTTGGATATGATACTGGTAATTATTTGTCTCCAATATTCGGAGATGAGACATTTGAATTTATTCCAATTCGCGAGGGAGAAGAGAATAAATCACATCCTTGGTCTTATAGGAATATATCTACAAAGAACAATAAATATGGTAATTATCTATCTGATTTTTTACCTGAAAGGTTACATAATTATGTGGCACACAATGATCCTGAATTTATTACACCAAGTTACGGAGAACCTAAGATTAAAAATGGAAAAATAAACCCAAAAGTATTTACATTGTCAAAATTAAATAAAGGAGATCTTTTAGTATTCCATGCAGGTTTTTATCCTTCTGACGGATCATCTAAAAGTAAAAAATGGATCAGTAATAATCGCCTAAATTATATAATTGGTTATTTTATTATTGATTGTTTTGTTGACTTAACAATTATGAAAAAGCCAAAGAAAAGTCAAGAGTGGAATGAATTAAATAATAACCCCCATATTGGATACAGGAAGGATGTAAATAGTTTTATCATTGTTGGGGATGCTAAAAAAAGCAACTTCCTAAAATATGCATATTCTTTTTCAAGATTAAAAAAGAGAAGCGATGGTATATTAAGTGTTGCTTTAACTAAAGAAATGACTGAGAAACTTGGTATAGATCCTGATAAACCCTTCATTGAACGAAGTACACCAAGGTTGATTTCAAATAATGGCTGTGAATTTTTATTACAAGAGCTAGAAAATTATGTTTAGTTTGAACCATTTGGAAAGGGAGTAGGAGATGTGGGGAGGAGGATTTATTTAGCAGTAGGCTACATCGTTTTTTAATCCCCACTTATTAATTGATAATTTTCTAATTGCTTCATCATTAGTTACTTTGATTATGTTTTCTGATGGCTTAAAGTTTGAACTCATAAATATAATATATCATTTATCTTTAAAAATTCAACGGTTTTAAAATATGGACACAAAAAAAATATAATATAAAATTTATTGTTTTTAAGGCCAAAATATTAGTTCTAATATTAACAACAAAATCAAAGCAAAGTTCAACCGGTTCAAAGAAGGAAAAATGGGAAGGAATGCGGAGGAAGATATGGCAATTAATTTAGATAGATTACTTGCTGAGCTTAGAGATCGAGAAATGTTGGGAAACGAAAACCCGATTGAAATGGGCCCAGATGCCTTTTTGAATTGGTACAAAGACCTTGCCACAATAATTGACACCGGATATTATCGGGTGGATTTCCTCAATGGAGTTTTGATGGATGGGGGCTTCGTGACAGCTCCGGGAAGAAATGAATTCTACGATGAGTTTTTGCATGTAGGATAATATATATACTCTATTGCTCCAATGTGGGAAGGGATAAAAAAAATAGGTATTTTGGCTGTTAATTAACTAAGAATTTGTGAATAAATCAGACAAATATCTAATAAATAAGGCTAATTGTAAAAATAATTGAATTGATAGACGGAGTATTATTTGAAAAGCATTAATTTTTGAGAATTTTCGAGATCCTTTTACTCTACCAAGCCGCTATAAATGGAGGTGGCTTTTCCATATCCATTGGATCAGAATTTTCATTATAATAGAATTCAGGAACTAAGCTAAGCATTTCAGCCATCATTTCTTGAAGAATTGTATCTTAGATGTACAAGTTGTGGTTCAAAACCGTTTTATTTAAGTGAGGAATGAGTTATGAAAATTAAAGATATTGTTTACATGGAAGCATCGTACTTTTGCACAAATTCATATAAACCGAGTTAACCGAAATAATTTCATGGTTAATGGGTAGAAAATATGAATCTAGATACAGTTAATCGAAAGTATTCAGTTACAAAAATCTGTCTAGATTAATTTAAGTGATTAAAACAATTAATGGTTAGATAATTATGGATCAATCAAATGACGAAAATAAAGAGTCTCTCAAAGATGAAAATGATGTAAAAGCACAAAATGATTTAGAATTAGCCATGCTTTCTAAAATACAAGAAGGCACCAATAAAACAGCTAATACACAATTAGAAGCAGCATCTCTTTTGAAGGAATTTGGTGGAAGCATTAAGCCACTTCTCAATGGAGTAATGAAAGATGGTTTGAAAATTGGCCATGACTTGGAAAGGAGACACCAAGAAAGTAATATGCAAATTGAAAAAATGACAAACCAAATTATTGAAATACGAGCAGATTTTAAGCAGGATAATATTAAACGAGACAAAAATGATTTGAAATTTCGACAATTTATCGAAGATCAAAATCAGAAAAATATAGACTACGATAAAAGCAAAAGGAATATGTTTGACCGATTATTACCATGGGGTACTCTAATTGTGGCCTTCTTTGCATTTTTAAAATGAAAATGTATTCAAAATAATAGAAGATCAATTGGGTGAATTTTACCTCGGGGCAACCTTAAGCAATATATATACAAATATAATTTCAATATTATGTGTCCAAGAATTCAAGAGATCTCCAATTATATTTGAATAGTATTAAGCATAATTAGGTATTAACAATGGGACGTTCTGTTATTTTCGTCACCTGGGTCATAGCACGAGCGTGCCAGAGCTCTTCTTTTAAAAGAGCTCTTATTGCAACTCTGATTGCCTCAGAGCGATTCGGGTATTTTTGTAATCTGACTAATTCGTCCAAGCCATGAAGGAATTCGGACGGAAAATCCGTAGTCAGCTCTTAACTATTTTATTTTTTAAGGTGTGGATGATTTTAGATATATTATTAGATGTAGTGAGGTTCGAATTTGAATCAGGATTTATTAGAATTAGTTAATTATTGGATTGTAACTTAAAATAGTTGAACCTTGTGTGAATATCTGAGATTGAAGCCAAAAAACAATTTCCCAGTAAGGAGGATAATTTTTGTAATTGTAATAATAGAGATCACGAATAGATAAGTCTTCTGGCTGAATTTCTTCCTCACAATCTATATCTTCATCATCGCAAATAATTTTTTCACCATGAATTCTAATTGTTTCGTGACCGCAAGGATTAGTATACAGCTTAAATTTTCGATTACCTGATTCTTTTAGAATTAAAATGAAATTTCTAGCGACCTTTGAATTCCAAGCTAATGAAAAGAAGAATGCTCTTTCCTCTTTACTCAATTCAGGTTTTCCATTAAAATTTGAGATGCTTACAAGTGCATTACCTAGAGGTGTTAAATTGTAAATTGATGTTTGATCATTAAATTCAATTAATTTAAGAAATAATCCAGCATACAATGACCTCTTAGATCTTCTATAAGGTCTTTTATCAATATCACCTCGTCCAGCTTGTGCAGACCAGTAATTTGTACTACTAAGATTTGAAATTTTCATTTCGTTTTCAATATAACTAACAAAATCTTTAATAAAATCTTCATCCGATAATTCTGGATTTTCATCTGGATACTCGTATAACCATTCACAAATATCTCTAACAATGAATGCTCTTGCTCCTGCTAAGTTATCAGTATCATCATCAAGAACGTAGTTATCTAAATTTGAAAGCAATGTTTGAGATTGCAATATCCCATCTACGGTTGAAATTGTAATATTTTCTTTAGAAGATTGCAAATATGGGGATAATTTTGGTTTCAATTTTTCAATTACTTCTCCAGTATCTCTAACTAACAATAAACCCAAATTATGTAAATTTATATTTTCCAAAACATATTGTAGCATTGGTTCATTATTTTCAAAGTAGCTTTCTGGGAAAAAGACCAATAAATAATGCGAAAACCGTTGGTATGCGAGAGCTTGTCCAATGGCTTTATCTAACTCTGTACCACCGCAATCAATTTTTCCCTCGCATAGATATATAACACCATTTCCCGTCATTCCAAATACATCAGGTTTTAACTTCCGTTCCAAATGATATAAAGTAAATGCTTTTGAGTCTATTTCTTTAGAAACACCATCCGCATAGGTATATCCTGAGTTAAATTCTTCCGTTCCATAGATATCCTTCAGAAACTTTAGTACATGATGGTACATTTCTCCCTCTTTGCGATACATATATTGTCCTTGGTTATTATTTATTTTATGTTTACGAGAAAATAATAGAAATTCGTATTGATCAACCTAATCAAACTATCTCACTGAAATTTAGATGTGAAAAATGCCAGAAAATAGGTAAATTAACGATATCAAGAAGGACTTGGAGTAATAGAGATTCTAGATACAAATTGCAATTAGAAATGAAAAAAAGACCTAATGGCATTGTTTCATGAACCGCCGTTAACCAAAGTTACTTTTATGCATTTGAAGATCCAAAATTCTCTAATATTGCAACTCTGATTGCCTCGGAACGATTCGGGTATTTTTTTAATCTTACAAGTTCATCTAAGCCATGAAGGAATTCCGATGGAAGAACTAATTTCTCATCTATCCATCTTATCTATTTCCCACAATTTTGCTAATAAATCCATCTTTTGAATATCCCAGTTTGAATTTTCTTTTTCAAGGGTTCTTTCAATCAAAAGCAAACAAATATCAATGATACTCGATGCTTTGGTTAAGTTTTCCCCAAATCCAGGTTTGAATTGATTTTTTCCACTGTGAACATGGTTATTTCTTACCTCCCTTATGTGGTCAATTAATTTAAATTCGAAATTAGATAAATAATTAGCAGACTTGAGTTCCATGTTTTTATTTTTCCAAGATTTTCGATCCCTTTTACTATTTGATGAGATAGATCTCTTCCAAATATCTGAAATGATTCTCTCTAAGGCTAAACAACCAATGATAAATGCAGAATGTGCATTGCCATCCTTAATTAAACCATAGCAGTAAATCATTAATTCAGAAATTTCGTCAGAATGATCAAATTTGATTTCAAAGTCTTGAAAGATTTGGTTTGCACTCTCAAATGTTGAGAGAACTTCTCTGGTCCTATATAGATATAATTGAAAATCTCTTGGTAATTTATCAGAGTGGTAGAATTCCCTTTCATAAGATTGTAGATCTAATGGTGTATCCATTTTCATTAAAACTAGGTTGATCCATCTATTTCTAAGCACTGGAACCCATGTAATTGGTTTCAATCTTGTTTTATTATTGCTAGGTTGGCTATGTTCAGCTTCGACCAGATCATTACCTGAAATAGGGATCATTTTATTTACGTATTCCTTAAATCTAGTGGTTGATAAGAAGCGTATTGTAAAAATTAGATTATTTAAAATATTTAATGCTTCGATTTTCTTGATTTTGTAATCAACAAATATTAAACCAAATCTGGTTATTTTAATTGTATAATTACTGAAAATAAATGATCCAATAATTTCAGAACCAATTTCTTTTGATTTTAACCTAAATTCCTTATCTTTGACAAAATTTCTAACATCAAGGAAATAGAAATCATCTATCCAAATTGGTGGATATAACGAGAAGCCATAAATCTTTTTGTTTTCCAAATCTGATTCACTCGGAATAGAACTATCATAATCAACTTCCTCATTAAAATCAAATTTATTGTTTTGAATTGTAACCTGTTCTTGATCTGGTTCTTGTTTAAGTTCGATTTGAGATTGTATCCTCTTCGGAATAATAAAATATTTTTCCCATTTTTCATAATTTAATTCTAATGTGCAATTTAAGGAAAGCCAAAATGAAAGACCATCATGTAGCATACCAGAAATTCGTTCGTCATTTTCACCAAAATCTGTAGTACAAAATTTCTCAATAAATCCCGTCTTTACTGCGAGGACTTCTGGAAAGGTTAATTCATCTGGTTTCCGCAGAAGTCGTTTATAGCCCAAATCAAAGTAATTTGTTTTATTGCTTACATTTGGAAATTTTGACCAGTTTTCATTATCAACCCATTCTTGTAAAATTTGAATGTTATCATTTCTATTATTAGTCAAGATATTGTGATTAATTTCAATAGGAGAATTTTGAAATTTCAAATCGGGGAGAATTAAAGCAATGCTATTGACATCCGAAGTAAATAATTCGATTCGACATGGAGGAGTTAAATCACAAAGGTTTGATTCCCATTCATAATTTCCTTCATTATATCGATTTTGAAGTTTTATTATGGTTTGTTTTAAAAATTCAATGAATTCACTTGCTGTTTCAGTCGTTAATCTAAACCCCATTTTACTTACTCAAGTTTCTTTATAGAATTGTTCTATTTATTTGTTTTTTCAATTATAAATTTGAATAAATGGTTGAAAAAATTGTTTGTTTCCATGATTTAATTTTACGATTAATAAGATATGATGATAATGAACTACTTTAAGTAATTATTCTTTTAACATGTTTCTTGAGATATTTTATATGCAAGATGAAATAACTCAAAAATATATTAACCAACTGCTAGGAATTATTTCTCGTTATAATTACCTTGGGGATATAAAACGTAAAACTATGAATTATCAATATAAGGATAACGATTTAGAAGAATTAATTACTAGAATTCAATTTGCAGTTTTTAATATTGCTGGTAATCATTCGGTATTTGGTCAACAGTTAATAGCAATATTAAATGATCATCGTAGCATGTTAGATAAAATAACTCATTCAATGGGAGTCATTCAAGCACTTCATAATGATTTAAGTTTAGGCTATTTAAGTTCACATTCAGAAATAATCCGAGGTGATTTATTTTCAGATTACTTAGATATGGCCGAACACCTCTTAGAAGAGGGGTACAAAGATGCAGCTGCAGTTATGGCTGGAGGAACTTTAGAAACGCATTTAAAAAAAATCAGTGAGAAGAATGAGATCGAAATTTTTAATCAAAATCAACAACCAAAAATAGTGTCAAAGTTAGTCGACGAATTGAAAAGGAGAGAGGTTTTTAATAAAAGTATCTACAAACAAGTCATTGCTTGGTTAGACATTAGAAATAATGCTGCTCATGCAAAATATGATCAATATTCTACTGAGCAAATTGATTTATTGATTCAAGGATTGAGAAATTTCATAAATCAATTTCCAGCTTAATTTAATGTAAATGATTTCAACCTGAAAAAATATTTAAATCGACATTATGAGTTTATTAGCGGATAGTAGATTAAATTTTAGTTGATTATAATCATGATTTAAATACCAAAATGTTGTAGAGGAATAGATATTGCAAATCGACTCTCCTTTTTATCTATATCATTATAATTTAATATAATTTTTTGCTCTCCTGTTTTATTATCAACCATGGTGTAATTAATTGTGAAATTAGCAAATCCTTGATTTTCAATTATATTTTTAAGGGGAACTTCAGAAACAAGAATAGCAAAATCCTTAGGCACACCGGGCAATTCCCATCTATATGTATGGTTAGTGGTTTGATTTGTATCAAAGCAATATACAACACCAATAGAAACGCTTGATACTGATTTACCTGTATTTATGAGATATAATGAAGAATCACTAGATGTTGCACCATAATTCATAGTTGTAGGTACAAAGTTTGGTTTTCTTGTTTCTTTTCTCGAATATATATTATCTACTATGAGAAGAACAGTAAACAATGCTAATAAGAAAGTAGCTAGAGCAATCGCTAAATTACTCCATGCGGTTAATGCAGTGATATCAGTCATCATATTAATTATGAAATTAATACAATTAAAATTAATGTTTATAGTATATATAGTATAAATATATTAAAAGTCGATTACACTTGGGAGAATGAAGAAGTTTCAAAGAATAATAGCTAATCAAATTCGTCTAAGCCATGTAGGAATTCCGAAAATAACACCTAGTATGAAATCAAGAAAGGAGGATACTTGTTTTGATTGAAATTTTTACAACTTTTGAGAGGTTTCAAATTCTGGGAAATCACCTCTTAGAATTTTTAAATATAATTTACTCACTTCATGCGTTTTTTTCTGCAAACCCAAGTTTCAACTTGATT
>CAZRLL010000123.1:0-11664 GCA_964600735.1 uncultured archaeon | reverse complement strand
CATTAATATCGTTGTCATACAAGGGAAAGAATGAATTAGTTTGGTCATCTAATAAATATGTTTTTAGAGTGTTTTTTAATTGAATTGCAATATTTAGCCATGTTCTAGATTTTTCATTAAAAAGATCGTCTGGAAATAATTTCGCGATCTCATCCCATGTTGATGATAGTCTTCTTAAAGTGCCTAATAGAAAGTAAATTTCATATGTAATTGATTTTTCACTTTGTTTACTCTCATTATTATATATCCAAGACACAGGTAATCCTTTTTCATTTACAAATAATTTAAAAACATTATACATCAGATCTGATGCGTCATTCATTACTGAAGCCCCAACTTCACTTGGGAAAAAATAACTGCTTAATCCTCCAAAAAGAAAATTTTCAATTCTGAATAATTGATCTAAAAGGGAGGATGTATTTGATTTTTCAGAATTTGTTATATTTACATATTCTGCAACTATTCCAGTAAATGGGTTGTCATACCAAGATGGTCTTCCAAATATAGTAGTATTGGTAATTAAATGAGGTTCACTTCTAATTGTATCGTAGGGAACAGTATCAATTGATAACCAATTATTTGTAAAATGCTGTGTTTTAAATCTTCTATCTCTTAAATATACAATATAATCTGGTAGAGATGGAAGACTGATCGTATATATTTGTGTAGCATGTACATAACCTAAATTCACTAGATCAACCAATACCTGATACATTATTCCATTAGTTTTAGCATAAACCACATCAGTGCGATTATTACTTTCTACAAAACCAGTACTGTTTACAAAAGCTTCTTCTGCGAATGCTAATTCTGCATAGGTCTGCTCTATGGAATCAATTCTAAAAACTTGTTCCATAGCAAAGTAAGTTTGATTTGCCAGAATAACGAGTTCATTTGCTCTATCTAGATCAAAAAAAGATGAATTGGAATATGAGATTTCTGCTGATCCTAATGGGTACCCATAATATACTTGAACTAATTCCATCAATAATAATATTGCAAATGCATTTTGATAGGCGATACTTAGATTTGCACCAACTCCGGTAGTGTGGTATTTGTGATTTTCAGGTAGGTTTGAGGTATTTAAACTATAAATTCCCGAGGGCATTCTAAATTTATTGATTTCAGTTAATGCATCCTCGACCATTGCGAGAGAATTTGTAATATTTTCTTGTCTATAAGAAAGAACTTCCATTCCACGTAAAATACCCCATCCAATCATTGAGGTCCCTTCAATAAATCGGCTTGGATTTGTTTTCAGAGATTCCAAGCTAATATTTTGTCCTCCAATATAACCACCAATTACTTCTAAATAGTTATTTATGTCATCAAATTCGCTAAAACCTAGTGGATGGATAATAGATGAAATTGGAGTGCTATCTAATTTTATTTGGGAATTATCATTGGTATCAGTTGTGTCAATTATAAGTTCTTCACTTGATTGATCAATGTCCTTAATTTGATCTAAATCATTTTCTTTACCTTTATTTTCAACTAGATCAATGGATGATACTGAATTATCATTAATGCTTATAGATGTAACTGGATATATATTAAGTATGAATAATAATAATATCACTACTGAACATATTTTTACTCTTGTTGTTTTAATCATTCTAAAGTTATTTTTGAATGAATTTTAAAAACTTTATTAGAGCTAAACACATTTTTGGGATATTCGAAATTCTTGATCTATCCATCGAATTAGGGTAAAACAACATTAAAACACATAAAACTATCTAAAAGATCATCGATCACTATTTTTCATATTTAGCGGCGCTTACAAATTTTATTCTTTATTTTTATTTACTTCTGAATTGTAATTATTGATTTTTATAGTTTTTATTTTGGCAATTTCGTATTTTTGTCAGATTTGGATTATTACTTATTTCTATCATCAAATTTTTTTGAATTTTTTATTGGATTTTGTATTTTTACGTTATTATTTTTTGCTTTAGTCGATTTCAATCTGGAACATGGCCGCTAGATCACTTAATTCCTGCGATAAGAAGTCCTCGTCTTCATCCTCACTCACTTCTTCACCCGTATTTTTTAACAGTTCAATTGCGATTACTCTTCCATTCTCGCATACAAGACGGGGAGTGTATTCCTTTACCATGAATAAACCATCCAGAGGGTTTTCTAATTCTTCAAATTTCACTTCATCTTCTCCGGTGGATCTGTATACACGATTGCCGACGACAACCATTTCCCTCTCAAATCCCTTGGGTTTACCCAATTCACTAAGCAATGATTGAGCTTCTTCAACATTGGAAGTGTGTAGATGATCTGCAACGCCTGCTACTTGTCGGGTTGTAATTTGAGGTATCGCTTCTGTTATTTCTGCAGACTTAACAGGATCTGAAGGTTCATCTCCTTCCATAAATGCCGTTTCAGCTAAAATACTTTTCTGAGGACGAGAACCTACACCACCCATCTTGGCGATATGAGAGGGTACGCTCGAATCCGACGTAGTTTTGGCTTTTAACTCATCGTCAGAGACGGATATCCCCTGGGCAGCTGCAGCCTCGGCATAGCTAGGTACTCCTGAATCTTCGTAAACGTTCACACCAGGACCAGTATCTTCCCCAAGTATAAGCGCTTTAAATGTGCGTGTTTCATCATCTTGGTCATTTACATCGATTTTGTAATGAAAACCCACTTCTTTTCTTCTGTCCCCCATGGCTCTACTCCCGATGAATTTTAATCTGACTCCAGCTTGTAATCCTTTCCAAAGAAAAACGTGTCTGTTCTTGTGATCGACAATAATGTATACTTTAGATGAATCTTTATCAAATTCACTTAACGGTTCTTGACTGCCATCCGCTGTTACGTTGAAATACTCTAAATCTGCGATGATATACAACTCCAATACTTTTACAACATTAATTGGAATGCTCTATTTAATGAAGATTACTAATAACTTAGTACTAGTTTGTAAGAAACACAAACATTTATTCCTCATAATTATCTGGACAATTACAAATATGTCTGTTTTTCAAATTCTGATTGAAAGGGGAAATTCTAGGGTATTAAGGGCTGATGGACAATCAGATACTCCTTGGCTATTGACAACTGAAAATGGTTTGAAAAATGGAGATCTGACAATACAATTGCTAGTACTTACGGAAAATGGATTTATCAGAATTGATTCTTTATCGCTAACAGATAATTTTCAAGCATTAGAAATCCCCAAATATATAGATAATATCCCCAATTGGTCATTAATTACACCACGATTGGCTCTTACTTCTAAACTATTGGGAGAGAGTTTGAAATTTGAGTTAAATCTATTCTTGGAGCGATTAGTGGATTACGAATTACCAGAAGTATTTGGTGTAACCTATGACCCTATAAATTCACCAGATGGCCACTTGAATCAATTGCTGGAGTTAGGTCCATCACTAATTGCAATTTCTCTTCAAGAGATAGAAACAATGGATCCCAGAAAGCTTATCTCATTTCTCTTAGATATACGGAAGAAAGTACCTGGAGATGTTGCACTGTATTTACCCGGAGGTGGTATTATCGGTTTTCAGTCTTTATTTGTGGGTTTGGGAATTGATATAGTCGATGATAGTTCTGCCTATCGCTTTGCAGGAAACGATAAAATATTTATTGATGGTTTTATAACTAGTGCAGATAGCAATCATTCCTACAAATTGACTATAAAGGAGAACTTGGATGAGCTATCAAGGGATTTTTCAGGAGTTGTTAGAGGTTTAAATCGAAACACACTTTGGACTCGAATTGCTAGAGATATGCATACACACACCAATGTTGCTAGAATTATTTCTTTACTATCTGGTGAATTTAATGAGGAGATTGAATACTCAAAATTTCCACGTAATTCTAATAATAATTTAAATTTTACAGGGGATGAGGGATTATTTCATCCAGATGTGGTAAAATATCGAAAACGTGTTTTGGAAAGATATAATTTGCCAGATAATACAAAATTAATCATTTTATTACCCTGTTCTGCCCGTAAACCCTATATTTTTTCAAAATCACATAAATTATTTGAAAATGCAATTAATAAGCATGTGAGAAGCCAAAGAAATGGCATTACTATCTGGACACTTTCTTCCCCCATAGGTGTTACTCCTAGGGAATTAGAAAATATTTATCCTGTAAAATACTATGATATTCCAGTAACTGGTAACTGGAGTAATGCAGAGACTCAAATAGTCGGGGAAATGCTTAGTCAGATGCTTATCAAGGTTCCAAATAAAACCCAGATCATTGTACATGTATCTGAAGGATACAGAGGAGTAATCGAATACCAAAAAAGAAATCTAATTATTTCTTGGATAGGAAAATCACCCACATCACTCAATGCCTTAAACAAATTAACAAAAACAATATCCGATTATTTTTCAAATCAAGATACTATTACACTAAGAGAAAAACGCCATATTCGTCTTGCAAAAAGAACAATACAAGCATTGGTAAATTATAATCATGGATCCAATGTTGACTTAAATTATGAATCAATTAAATTGGTGGGAAGACCTCCCCGACCCATCCAAATACAAAAAAATCAGACTCATTGGATTACTTGGGATAAGTTAAATGGAGATCTGCGTTTATCACCCACTGCAATAGCTGAAATTGCCAAAAAATCAGTTAATTGGATAGGAACAAATATGGAAATTCTCCAAGGATCTACCTTGTATAATATAGGAATACAACAAGCCTCAGCAGCTATATCCCCAGGTGATGAGGTGGTAATATTTAATAATGATAAATCAATGATTATTGGAGTTGGAGTGGCAATTATTAGTGGTATTACTATGCAGAATTTGAACAAAGGTCCTGCAGTTAAAATCAGGAAAAAATGTCAACTAAAGGTGGAATAATTTGATGAGAGCAGATAGGACCAAAGAACGAATATTTTCCCAAGAAATTTTTAGAATACGACTCAAAGCCAATGAGGAGAGAAAAGAAAAATTGGGTAAAATAATTCAATGGGTAGATGACTACCCTATGAAAGATGGTAGCGTTTCCCAGGCCTTGGTCTTTGTTTTACCAACCAAAGGATGCAAATATTCACTGGCTAAACATGGTGGTTGTTCAATGTGTCCATTACCTTTGGATAATCCATGGGATCCATCAGATGAATTGATTCATTCATTACCGGATAAGTTGTGGCAGATTTTCCAAGAAAGAGGTGGAACCACAAAATTCAAAGCTGTGAAATTTTATACATCAGGATCCTTTATTGATCGATGGGAATTGCCATTTGTAATAAGAGAGGAGATTCTTGGAAAATTTAGTGATCATGTTGAAGAGATAGTTATTGAAACTCGTTGTGAGTTTGTCACCAAGAAGAATATTGAAAATTTATTAAAAATTATTCCCAAGGAAAAGCTGATTGTTGCTATTGGTCAGGAAACAACGGATGATGAAATCAACAAACGGAGTATAAACAAGGGACATACACTCAATCAATTCAAAAGAGCAGTAAATTTACTTCATGATTACGGGATACAAGTAAAGGGTTACTTACTTTTGAAACCATTATTCATGTCTGAAATAAGTTCTGTTGAGGATGTCCTTCGATCTGCACAAGAAATGAAAAAATTGAATATAAAAAACATCTCCATAAATCCCTCCTATATCGGGAAGGGTACGTTGATGAATGAACTATTTAGAGAAGGATCATACAGACCCCCTTGGTTATGGAGTGTATTCTATGCTACCCTTAACATAAAAAAAATAGTTGGTGAAGGCGTGAGAGTGATTTGTGACCCAGTAGCTGCTGGTAAGGAAAGAGGACCGCGAAATTGTGGAAGGTGTGACATGAGATTCAAAGAGGCACTAAAATTATTCTCTGCAACTCAAGATCTATCGACTTTAGAGAATTTGTATTGTGAGTGTAAACAAATTTACAAATCAATAATAACAAGCGAACATTTATCCTATGGCATGGCATTAAAGCTAAAGATTAAGCGTAATAAGAAGCAATTCTAATTAGGGTAAATTCTTTACCGGAACTGCTTTGAATCCATAGGTTACAATACCCTGCTTCCCGTTCTCAAATAATTTACGGAAGACCATTTTTGTCTCATTACCTGGTTCGAGATCTGCTTCATCACGAATAGAGGTAAATTGAACAGATAATTTAATTCCTTCTTCCAATTTTATAATACCGTAATAAATGGGAGTATACAACTCAAAACCTCTTGCAGGATCATGAATCTTTGTCCATTCAACTATCTTACCTCGACCATTGAAAACATGTTCAACCAATTCTGTTGAATTGCATTTTATACATAATTGTTTACATGGAAAAAAGTAAATTTTACATCCAGTACATCGATTGCCAACTATTGCATATCTCGATTTCTCCAATCTCCAAGTCTCTGCTACTAAATTTCTCAAAAATTTGTCACCTCGAATAAAAACTCACTAATGCAGTGCCTCCAGCTCCACCTAGGCTCTGGGTCAATCCCCAATTAATATCTTTTACCTGGCGATCACCACCTAATACTTTGAATTGTTCCATTATCTCGATAGCTTGTGCAATGCCAGATGCACCGATCGGATATCCCCGGGCTTTCAATCCTCCACTGGTATTTACGGGAATATCTCCATTTGCAGATGTTCTTCCTTCTTCCGTTGCTTTTCCACCTTCACCGATCTCAACCAGACCTAATGCTTCTATTGCCATAATCTCAGCGATGGTGAATATGTCATGGACCTCGGATAGAGAAATATCTTTGGGGGAAAGATTCAGTTGCTTATAACCATTTTCAGCTGCACTTTTCACTGATGTTAATATTGATAGATCATCTCTTTGATGAAGAGCCAAAGGGGCATGTCCCTGTTTACTTGCCCTCACATATATTGGTTCCTTATCATAGGATTCTGCAATTTCAGGGCTACACATAACTAAAGCAGCTGCACCATCAGAAGCTGCACACCCATCCAATAATCTAATAGGATCGGCAACCAGTTTTGAACTTAATACATTCTTAGTTGATAATGTATTGCTGAATTGAGCTCTGGGATTGTTCTTTGCATTTTCATGATTTTTAACTGCAACTTGGGCCATCTGTTCTAGAGTAGTACCGTATTTTCTCATATGTGATTTAGCCATAAGGGCAAAACAAGCTGCAAGTGTACCTCCCATAGATGCTTCCCAGATTGAATCTAAACCCGTAGCCAACGCATACTGAGTGTCCTTAGATGACGAAAAACTGGTCATCTTCTCGATACCCACAACAACCACTTTGTCTAGATATCCTGTAAGTATTCCCTGAGCTGCAATCCTCATAGCGACTGCTCCAGATGCTCCCGAAGCTTCGATTCTTAAGGCTTGGCAATTTAAACCGCTTTCTGTTGATATTAGACTTCCAAGGTGTTCCTGTCCTAAAAATTGTCCTGCACCCGCATTACCAACATATAATCCGTCAATTTCGTCTCTTTCAATGTTGGCAACTTTCAATGCTCCAGAGATTGCCGTACTAGCGATATCAGCGATTCCTAAATTATATAAATCACCAAATTCCGTCATATCATAGCCAATTATTGCTACTTTATCCATTATTGGGTCCATAATAATCAATCCATTACTATTTTTCCTCTGTGTTTACAATATAATGCATAGTCTAACATCTCCTTATCATTGATGTAATCATCTGTATAAGGTGCCATATCTCGTTTTCTTTGTATTTCGTCGGTTACAAGAAATGAAAATGCATCACTACCTGCACCTGATCCATATGATACACAGAGTATTCTTTCTCCAGGTTCAGCTAGATCTAGCTGACGAGCTAATCCAATCATACTGGCTCCAGAATAGGTATTTCCAATATTTATAACACATAGAGAATCTTCTACTTTTTCGTATGGAATTCCCAGCTTCTTTGCAGCAGATATTGGGAATCTACCATTTGGTTGGTGAAATGAGACCCTATCAACATCTGAAAATTCCAATCCTAATTTTTTCACCAAACCCTTTGCTGCGGATAATGTATGTCGGAAATATGATGGTGCACCAGTGAACCTTCCAGCGTGTGTGGGATATCTTGCACCCTCACGCCTCCAAAAATCGGGAGTGTCGCTAGTATAACTGTACATACCCTCGAGTTCGGCTAATAAATTATTGGATCCGATAATAAAAGCCGCACCACCTGAAGCAGCTGTATACTCTAATTGGTCACCGGGTCGACCTTGGGCACAATCAGTACCTATTGCCAATCCATTAGGAATTTCTCCTGATTTTACCAATCCAAAGCACATCTGCATGCCAGCGGTTCCGGCTTTGCAAGCGAATTCCAAATCGGCTGCAGTCATTACCGGTGTTATTCCTAATGCTTCGGCAACTGTTACAGCAGAGGGCTTTACAGCATACGGATGCGATTCTGAACCAACGTAAACGGCTTCAATATCATCAGGACTAATTTCTGCACGGATTAATGCATTCCGTGCCGCCATGACACTTATTGTAATCGTATCTTCATCCAAATCGGGTACAGATTTTTCTTTGACATTGATACTTTTCGACATCAATTCTCCGTCATCATTCCATGTTCGAGCAATCTCTTGAACTGAAATTCGAAATCGCGGAATATAAACGCCATACCCGTTTATACCCACCTTTTTTTCGTGATTATTCATATAAAATACACCTGTAAAGCTAGTAGCAGGTAGATATATAGATACGATAGGTGAAAAATAAAAGAAACTTTTATCTAACTCTCCTTTTTTTCACTAGGTTTTCAAGTTATCCCTAAATGCATTTCCTTATTATTTCAAGATATAATAGTTAAAAATTCCTAAATATTAATCGTAAATTTATCCGAGGAATTTGCTAGCTTTGACTAAATCGAAATTAAATTATTACTTATAATGGAATGATCATTTGTGATATGTTAAATTTGGTATATATTTTGATCAATTAATGCTGGCAAAAGGGTCAATCAGGCTCATTAGTCCCGCCATATTAGTTGGATTAGTAATCTTATATTTTAACCAAATTATTGGTGTAGTGATCCTTACATTTGCTCTTTACTTAATTTGGTTCTTTAGAGATCCAAATCGAGAAATTATTTCGGACGAATCCCAGATTTATGCTGCAGCCGATGGCAAGATAGTTTATTGTGAGCACTCAAATGAAGAATACAAATTTTCAATTCGTATGTCACCATTTAATGTACACATAAATCGATCACCAATTTCAGGAACAGTTACCGAAATTACTCACCAACCTGGTTATCATCAATCAGTTTACTTTGGAGGAGACTTAGAAAAAAATGAGAAAAATTTAATTGTAATAGAAAATGAGAATTACATCTGCAAAGTCCTACAAATTACTGGAATATTTGCCCGAAGGATTGAATGTTGGATTAATCAAGGAGAAAAAATTCAACAAGGGGAAAAAATTGGAATAATTCGTTTTGGTTCCCAAACAAATGTAACAATTATATTGAAAACAACTGGGAAAGCTATTAAACAAATTGTAAGTGAAGGAGACCAAGTAAGAGCAGGTATTAGTAGCCTAGCTTTGATAGTATGACGGAGTATTTATTTTGAAACTAAGATTATTTTTTGATAAAATTGGTCATAAAAGATTTTCCATTGGAAATAATCAAGCAGATATATACGCTATTTTTGCGAATTTTTCAACCTTAGCCAATCTATTATTGGGAGTACTCATTTCATTGTTCATTGTCATTGGTAACCCTTTGCATAGGATACTAACAATGAGACTTTTAATGCTAGCAGCGAGTTTTGATGCAATTGATGGAAGAATAGCTCGAATGTCGAATACAAAACCAAGGTTAGGTGCTCAATTTGATACGCTTGCGGATCTTGTTTCTTTTGCTTTTGCCCCAGCATTTATCATTCTTGATATGTACTATAATTTGAATAACAATTTTGCATTTTTCATAGCCATAATTTATTTCTTTTCTGCAACCTTTCGATTATCCAAATTTATGCTAGAACCAACCTATGGTTATTTTAAGGGAATGCCCTCTCCTGTAGCCGCGTTATTTATTGCCTCTTGGTATGTTATTGAAGATCCTGATATGGTATTGGCAACAATAGCTATTGCTTTTCTCTCTGCATTAATGATTGTTAGTCTACCATACACTGGAATGAAAACAGCTGAAAGCATTTTTCAAAGATTTTATTTCATATTTACTGTAATCATGATGTTGTTGTTCATTTTCAGTCCTAATAGTTGGTTTAATACCTTGGGTATAATATTTATAATTTTTATTCTTTACTTTGCACTAGTAGGTCCATTACAAGGATATCATAATATCAACCAGCAGAAAAAGAGAATGAAATCAGAGAATAAGTGACTTTTAATCCACTCTAAGCAATCTTGAAAAAACTAATTCATACTCTAAATATTCTAAATTTTTTCCAGATTTTCATCCCCGAGGTGTATCTCTTATACCTTTCCCGGTAATGTAAAATACTTCTTCTCCTTCTGGTCTTCTGGGAGAATCTGTTAATCTGGCAATTCTGGCCATTGCAGGCGATTTTCTCAGCTCAAGTCTAGTCTGGGGTCGGTGTGACCAGGCCTCTCCCAGTGCAGGTCGGGTACCTCCTGTCACATTATCCACTCTTGCTACCATCTGATTGGTAACCACAACTGTAATATCATAAACATAGGCCAGATTGGTGAGCGAAGATGCATGAAGCATTATTCTCTGTTGTCTCTCAGCGAGTTTTTCTTTTCCAATATATTCTGATCTGAAATGAGATGCGATAGAATCTACGACTACTAATTTTATATTCATATCCTCTGCAATCTCATTTATCTTCTGTACCGCTCGAGTCTGATGTTTAGAACCCAAAACTCTTGCAACCATTATATTCTCTAAAATCGATTGAGGATCTAAATCAAGAGCTAATGCAAGCTCACCAACTCTTGTTGCAGAAAATGTACCTTCAGTATCCACAAAAAATACATTTCCTCCTAGTCCACCCCTTGAAGGATCTAATTGGGCATTTACAGCCAATTGAAAGCACAACTGGGATTTCCCAGTTGCAAATCCACCGGAGATTTCTGTTATTTCACCAGACCATGGACCCCCAGCTAGTAAACTATCCAATGCAGATGAGCTCGTAGTTAATTTTCCCCTTTCCTGTTCTTTTCTCAACAATTCAGCAGCAGATAAGGGTGGATTGACTACTTTTGAAATCGCTTTTGCTACCAACTCCTCAGCCATTTCTAGTGAAATACCCGTATCATGAGATACATCATCAGGAATTGAAATGGCAATTGCATTGACCGATTTATATCCGTTTTTAATCAATGTTTGAATTGTTTCTTGAGGGAAGGATTCCAATCCTTTAATCGATTCATTTCCCATCTGGTTCAGAAAAAAATAATGCTATGGTATTCTTAGAACTTCCGGTTTTAAACTATAATTTTAAAGAAAATTTAGCTTAAGGATTGATTAAGACCAGCTTTTTCCACAACCACAAGTATTACTTGCATTTGGGTTCCTAACTTCAAATTTTGATCCCATCAAGGATTCAGTATAATCCAACTCTCCGCCATCAATCAAGCGTAGATCAGCTTCCTCAATGATAACGATTGCACCACTGTTTTCGAATTTTCTGCCATCTGAATTTGCATCTACCGTTCATTCAAAGCTTTATAATCATGTATTAATTTGTACATTTTATTCCACC
>CAZRLL010000122.1:0-11681 GCA_964600735.1 uncultured archaeon | reverse complement strand
AATAATTTTAATTGCTTGACGGCCATTTTTCGCTATGTTTACTTTATACCGTTCATTCAAAGCTTTATAATCATGTATTAATTTGTACATTTTATTCCACCTAGGTTGGGAAAACGGAAAACCCGGTTCCCTTTCCCACTTCTTTCGTCGTAAAAAATGGATCAAAAATATAGGGTTTAATACTATTTTTTACACCAATTCCATTATCCTCTACCGTTAGAATAAGATATTCTTGATTATCGTTCTGATCCCTGAATTCTGCTATCGCAGGTTTTTTTACATTATCTGTTGAAATATTAATAATTCCATTCTGTTCTATGGCATCACTTGCATTGATTACCAGATTCATTATTACTTGTTGTATTTGATTCTTATCTGCATGAATTAGGCCAATATTTGGGTTGAGATTAAAATTAAGTTGAATGTATTCCGGGATGAGTTGTCCCAACATAGTACTCATTGAATTAATTGTCTTATTAATATTCAAGTTAATTCTCAGAATTGGTTGTTTACGAGAAAATAGAAGTAATTGTCGTATAAGACTAGTTGCTTTATCAGCTGCACTTTTAATTTCCAGAATATTGGCTGATAAATCTTCTGAAAGATCAGAAGTTTCCATTATTAATTCACTGTAACCAACTATTACAGATAAAACATTGTTAAAATCATGGGCAATGCCTCCTGCTAATCTACCCATAGCTTCCATTTTTTGTGATTGTTTTAGGAGATCTTGATTTTCCCTAAATTTTCTCTGACTTTTCTCTCGTTCTATGGCATGCTGTATAGATCGGGGTAGAACATACTCATTTACATACTGTTTTATTAAATAATCTTGAGCACCAAGTGAAACTGTCTTTTTTGCAAGAGATAAATCAGTATTTCCAGTTAACACAATAATTGGGATTTCACGTGCATACGAATGTGTTTGAGTAAATGTATCCAAACCAAAGCTATCAGGTAATGAAAGATCCAAAAGAATAATATCAAACTGAAATTCATCCAACAGCCTTAATCCTTCATCAAGTATTTTAGCTTGCATTATTTCAAAATTAACGACCTCATTTTCTAAATATTCTCTAAAGAGATCTACGTCTACTGGGTTATCCTCAATCATTAATATTCTAACAACTTCGATAACCATTTATCTATTCCCTCGAAGGAAATTTAACAAATGTCAACCAAAATTGATCAAATGAAATCATCATTTTGGTGAATTCATCAAAATTAACTGGTTTAGTTAGATACGCATTCGCATGCAAATTGTAACTCATGAACTTAGAAATATCTAGACGATTGTAAACTGTTCATATCCCTCAAATTTAACAGATTTATTATTGGGTGGAAATCCTCAACCAATTCCCTTTTGGGTACCTCTTCCCTTATATCTGATAAATACCTTATTATCTTGAGTAAATAATTCAATAATCTCATATTTTAAATCCGGAAAAATACTGCGAAAATATTTAATTTCATGTTTTAATTGATCGGGACCTTATTTTTCAATCAGGACATTTTCTGGTGCATATTCCGCATCAATAATTTCATCGGCTAATTCTAAATTGCCATTCCACATACCTTCGTAGTAAATTCTAGCGATTTCTTTTAAGTCAACCATTAAGATAACTTTCATTAACATATTATTATAAATTTGGTAAGTTATTGATCATTTGTATTACCTCCAAGTAATATCAATTTTGGATAAAATAATTATCGATAAAATTCGGTAAAATTTAATTAATATTATTTTGGTTTCTTGATAATCATTTCCAATATTATTAAACTGCATAAATTTTAGCAAGGATTATGTTAAGCAGGTCACGTGATGGAATTAACTCATTGAATTGGGATTTAAATGCTGATGAAATTCACAAACAAGCTGATGATTTAATCTCATTTGCTAATCAAGGACTCAAGCAAATTGTTGATCAACCAGAAAAGAATTTTCAAAATATAGTATTCGCTTTTGATAATCTTCTTGGTGATGTTGAAGATTGGATATCAAGACTCCGTTTCCCAGCTTCTGTAAGTACGGATGCAGATGTACGCAATGCAAGCAGTGAGGTGTTACAGAAACTAAGTCAGTATATTATTGAACTATATACGAGAGAGGATCTATTTAATGCTTTTCGGGAGGTTTCACAAAATAAAGTAGAGCTTGATGATATAGAAAATAAACTGCTTAAGGAAATTATCAGAGATTTCATTCGAAATGGATTAGAATTAGAAAAAGACAAACGAGAAAAATATATAGAATTGTCAATTGAAGCCTCAAAAATTGCCATCCAATTTCGTCAAACACTCAATGAAGTAACGGATACTGTGTTTTTTTCAAAAGAGGAGCTTGATGGAGTTCCTGATAATGTAGTAGATAATTTTAAGAAAGATGAGAAGGGAAATTTCGTAGTCGGTATGTCCTACCCTGAAGTATTTCCAATTCTTGATTTTGGCAACAATCCAATGACTCGCAAGAAAATAGCTGTAGCGTTTGGAAATCGGGCAATAGGTGAAAATGTTGAACGTCTGGAGAAAATCGTAGCAATCAGACATGAAGCTGCAAATATATTAGGATTTAACAATCATGCATCATATATCTTAGATACCAGGCTGGCAAGAGACCCAATCAAGGTAAATGAATTTTTAACTGAATTAGAAGCAAAACTTAAGCAACATACCTTAAATGATATTGCGGAACTCGAAAAGCTAAAAGTTGAACTCGAAAAAAATTCGGATGGTCAATTAAAGCACTATGATCGTAGGTATTACGAGCGGATCTATAAGGAAAAGAATTTTCAGCTTGATAAGGAGGAGATTAAAAAGTATTTTCCAATAAAAAAAGTTGTTCATGAGATGTTATTAATATATCAGGAGATTCTTGGACTTATCTTCGAACAAGTCGATAATATTGAGTCATGGCATGAGGACGTAACAACCTTTGAAGTATATGACAAAGAATCTAATATTTTTTTAGGAGTATTTTATTTAGACCTTTTCCCACGCGATGGTAAGTACAATCATGCGGCCGCATCATCATTAATCAGTGGTCGAACATTAGAAAACGGGATGTATCAAGCCACCGCATCTGCAATGATGGCCAATTTCAATAAACCTACACCAGACGCACCATCTCTCCTATCTCACGAACAGGTGCAGACACTCTTCCACGAGTTTGGCCATGTGATGCATCATGTGATAACAACATCGTCATTTTCGCGCTTCTCGGGTAGTTCTGTAAAACGTGATTTCGTAGAAGCCCCCAGTCAAATTCTGGAAAATTGGGCATGGGAGCCGGAAATCCTGAAAAGAATTTCTAGCCACTACCAAACTGGTAGTCCAATGCCTGATGATTTAATACAGAAAATGTTGGATGCAAAATATGTATTATCTTCAATCCAATACTTGGCCCAAATATTCTATGCAAAATATGATCAATTAGTTCATACATCAAGCAAAATTGATAGTAAACAAAAATGGCACGAATTGTATGAAACAACCACAACAATACCAGCCTTAAATGAAACCAATCCAGCGGCCTCTTTTGGACATTTGATGGGGTATGATGCTGGATATTATGGATATTTATGGGCTGAAGTGTTTTCACATGATATGTACACAAAATTCAAGGAAATAGGAATTTTATCCCCCGAGATCGGGAAATTGTTTAGAAAGTGGATACTTGAACCCGGTGGATCCAAAGATGAGATGTATTTAATGGAATCATTTTTAGGAAGAAAAGTGAGCGATAAGGCATTTGTTAAAAATGTAATAGGTATCGATTGAATTATTCAAAGTTTCTTAAAATAAGACAGATAAGATTGATAAAATTCTAAATCTCTAACAGTAGCAGTGGTTTATGAGTCTTCTGACCCATTTGGAATGTACGTATTGTGGAAAAGTAGCCGATCATTCCATACCTCAGAAATTGTGTGGTTGTGGGAAAGTATTATATCCCAAATATGATTTAGAACTGGCTAAGGAGACACTAACAAAAGGAAATATGGAAGGAAGAAAGAACAATATATGGCGAATGCATGAGATCATGCCCTGTAATGAAAAATTTCAATTTACTTTGGGAGAAGGAGGAACTGCATTGCTTGAGTTGGAGTCAAGATATGGAATTCAGTTATTTAGCAAAGAAGAAGGCTATAATCCAACAGGATCCTTTAAAGCAAGAGGGTTATGTGCAGCTGTATCCAAAGCGATCGAACTTGGAATATCAGAATTTGTTATCCCCACGGCTGGGAATGCCGGTGCAGCCCTATCAGCTTATTGCGCCCTCACTCAAACTAAGGCACATGTTTTTATGCCTAAAGATACCCCTGCAATGATTCAAAATGAAATAAATGCATTTGCGGCTGAAGCGATTCTAATTGATGGGTTAATAACTGACGCTGGGAGGATGGCTAAAGAAGAGGGAGAAAAAAATAATTGGTTTGATGTATCCACCTTAAAAGAACCCTATAGGGTAGAGGGTAAAAAAACCATGGGATTGGAGATTGCAGAGGATTTTGAATGGAATTTACCTGATGTATTAATTTATCCCACTGGTGGGGGAACAGGTATTGTGGGAATGGTCAAGGCATTTGATGAATTAGAAGAATTGGGTATGATCGGAACAGAAAGACCGAGAATGGTTTCAGTTCAATCAACAACCTGTGCACCAATTGTTAAAGCTTTTCAAAATAAAAAAGAATTTGCTGAACCTTGGGAAAATGCAAATACAATTGCGCCAGGACTAAGAGTACCGGTGGCAATCGGTGATTACTTAATTTTAAGAGCAATTTATGAATCAAATGGTACTGCTATTGCAGTTTCAGATGATGCGATAATTAAATCAATGAGAGGATCTGCTAAAGATCATGGATTATTTATTTCGCCTGAAGCTGCAGCAACTCATGCAGCCTTAGATAAACTATTGGAAGATGGATGGATAGATCGGGGAGAACAGGTGGTTCTATTTAACACCGCAACTGGATTTACAACTCCAGAAAGATGGATATCCAATTAGATGAATGATATTTCTAATGATTTAGTTTTTTATTCCAATCATGCAGATATGGACTTCATCTACTTGAAACGCCTTCTCGATGTGAAATCCTGCTTTAGTTAGGATAAATTCCCAATCTGCTAGACTATATCTGGAAAAATTCCGATGAAGCCTGATAACTTCTGCAATATCAATATTGTCCAATCTTCCAGTTTTTTTGAAATACTCATAGTAATCAGTAATACTACGTTGATCCCAATCAAGTAATACCAGTAATCCTCCAGGATTAAGGCAGTCTATTATTGATTTCATTATCCCCCACTGATCATCAAATGATCTTAGAACTCGTGATGAAAATACTAAATCAATATCACCTGGTAAATTAAGATCCACCTGCATATGTTGGATAATTAACTCTACTCTGCCTTCAGAAACGGATTTTTCCAAATACTCATTTGCTTTGTTTATCATGACTTCAGATACATCAATACCAATTAGTTTTGTAGGATTATATCTTTCTTTAAGGTCTTTAAGTAATAAACCCGGTCCACATCCAATGTCCAAGCAAACTCCCTTGGCTCTGGTTTCTATTATAGGACTGATTTCTTGCCAATACCTAGAATTATGGACTTCTGAATAAGTATCAACCATTTTATTCATAAATTCAATTTCTTCTTCTTTGGTTTTCTTTGAAATTATTTACCACCATTTCTATTACCATGGTAATGTACCATCAATAAAAGCTTTAATTTCAGGGTCATCACTTTCGAAAATTTCCTTAACATTACCTGTAATGATTTTTGTTTCTCCTAAATGAATGACTATATTATCTGCAATTCTTTTGGCCTGAAGGAGATTGTGGGTAGTCATTATAATTAACAATCCTTTATCCCTGAGATATTCCAGAATTTTTTCAATCCTACCTACTCCTGCTGGATCCAGATCTGCAGTTGGTTCATCAAGAATAAGATAATTTGGATTGGTTAAGAAGAGTCTTGCAATTGCAGTTCTCCTCTTTTCCCCTCCAGATAAATTAACAACATTTTTATTTATTAACTCTTCTAGTCCAAAATCATGTATTACTCCATCAATAACATCTTTATCTTTGGTAATTAAATTTAAGTTTTGCATGACATTGCCTTTTAACATATATGGCATTTGGTGTAAATATGGCTTATATTTTGATTCCGGTTCAAAATCAATTTTACCAGTGAACTGTTTATCAATTCCTGAAATTAATCTGAGTAAGGTACTTTTACCTACCCCATTTGGACCAATTATTGTATAAATTTTCCCTGGAATAAATCTAATAGATATTTTATTCAGTACGATTTGTTCATCATATTTCTTTGTGATGTCTAAGCAATTTATTGAAATAGGAGCAAGCTTCGGAAAATACTTTTTGATCAGATATTCATTATTTTCAAAGGGTATATCAGATTTAGAATGTTTTATTTTTTCTTGTGAGCCGAATTTTAACCAAGTTGGACGTATAATTGAATATTGGAAAAGGTGCAATATCAAATTTACCAAGAATGACACAGTCAATAAAATAATTCCAAGGGCAATAGCAAGTTCGGGGGATCCACGAGAAATCTCAAGTACTGATGCAGTAGTTAGCGTTCTGGTATGCCAACGGATGTTTCCCCCCACAATCAGAATCGCTCCAACTTCACTTATTGCTCTCCCAAATCCAATCACTCCACCTATAATTAATGAAGATCTTATCTCTCTAATAATAACTTGGTTACGATTTTTTCCTTTCAAACCAAGAGATGATAAAGTTTCAAAGAATTCTTTAGGGAGTCCAGCAACTGCCTGAATTGTTGTACTGATTATAATTGGTAATGCAAGTAAAAATTGAGCCAGAAGCATAGCGACAGGACTATACAAAAGCTGAAGAAAACCCAATGGTCCAGTTCTACTTAGTAGTACATAAAGAAATACTCCCATAACTACTGGTGGAAATCCTGTTAGTGTATTCACAAGGGTGGTTAAAATATTTTTACCAATAAAATTGTAGTGCCCAATTACAAGTCCCGCAGGAATCCCAATAATAAGTGCAAGGATTATTGCACCAAAGGACAATTGAAAGGAAAACAATGTGATATCAACAATTTCTGGATCAGCAGAAAGTATCAGTTTGAAGGCTTGAAGAAATCCATCAGTAAACGTTGACATCTTAATTTGCCCTGTACAATTGCGATATTGATAAATTACTATTATAGATTACTTTTGAGAAAATAAGAGAAATACTTAATATTCTTTAGATCGATCATTAATCCATTATTTTGGCTAGGTTAAATCAGAATTAATTGATATATTAATCCACGTAGCCCGATCTGATATGGTATATCCATGTAGCTCAAAGGCGACAAAGATCGTTTCTGACATACCCGAGCCAGATTCAATATACCAGGGATTTTTGTCTGCCCATTCTAATTTATCTGATTCTATTGAAATGTTCAATTTTTGCCATAATGAGAGTTCTTTTACATGTGTTCCAGAATTATCACCACGAGAAATAAATTTGGATTTACTCAGGTAAATCCGATAAAACGCATCATCAATATTCGTTGCCTTCATTACACCTGCTGGATCATTATTGGGTCCAATTAATACAAAATCGTTATACATAAGGTCAATTCTATATATTCCATGTCCATCTGCGATAAACTGATTCTCGAGATTCCTGGCATGCACCATCACCAAATCCACATTCCCTTGACGAGCAGTTTCCAGTGCTGCACCGGTTCCAACTGCGATTATGTCCACTCTTACTTTGCTATCCTCGTAAAATTTAGGTAGTAAATAATCCAGCAATCCACTATCTCGCGCACTGGTAGTTGTAGCTAATCGAATTCGAATCACTGATGATGTTTTTCCCACTTCAATTGTATCCCAGAATGATTTCTCACTATATGACAGTGCTGATTGATTAAAATTGGGTGTAAATAAAGTTTGATTATAAATCTCATATTCTCTTATTAAATTTTGACCCTTTGGACTAATTAACCATTTTACAAATTCAGCACTCTCTTGCATTTTAACATCTGGATGTTTATCTGGATTTACTAGGAGTACGCCATAAGGATTGAATAGATTTTCATCACCTTCAAATAAAATAGAAAATTTTGTATCCGTAGAGGAAGTGTTGTACAACAGAGCAAATGTGATAATTGTTCCAGTAAAAATTAAAATTAAAATAAAAATTTGGGTGAATTTATTAATTTTTTTCAGAAATACCAAATTCATCCTAATTAGGCTTTTTTAAATATCTATGTTTAAAGAATGTAAATTATTTTGCCATTGTCAAAAAATCAATCTTTTTTCTCCTTTTTAATTGAAACTGATTTTTTATCTCCATTAATTCTGATCTCTATGTCTCCTTGTTTACTTAATTTTATATATTCTAGATCTTCAGTAGATAAATCCAAATTTCGAAGGGTTTTTTCGATAAATTGAGAGCTGACATCTCCCACAACATACAAGCCCTTCCAAATATCATATCTCCCACGGACCTCATTTCGATCAATTAATCCGATTATTATTTTTTCAATATGATCAATATCTTCATAATTACATTTTTGAGCAATATCTTTCAAACTTATATCCATTGCAATGGGTGTAGATTTCAAAATAGTTTTTACTTTACTTATTATAATTTGATTTCGAATTAATTCTGGGTCAAGGCCCTCTTCCTCCTCTGATTCCTTTTTACCCAAAACTCCGTCGACACGGTCTTTTACTTTCTTCCTTCGTTCTTCTAATGCTAAATTAACATTTTTTTCTCTAATCTGTTCTGCTCTTTTTTTTGCTGCATCAATATCTGTTTTAAAATCTGGTTTAGTAAGGCTTAATTTTCGAGAACTGGGTTCTTTAAGTGATTTTTGAGCCATTTCTTTGATTGTATTTTTTTGGATTTCCTCGAGTTCAAAAAAGAAATTTCTCTGCACAGCAATAAGTAAGATAAGGAAGAATATTAGAATCGTGAATAAAATAAAGAATAATACTTCTGCATCAATTGACCTTTCAAAAATAGGGATAGTAACATCAAAGGAGTCATAACCCAATGAGAAAATAATTGGATAAGCGGTTAGGGCAAATAATATTCTAAATCTCATCAGCGATAAACCATGGGGCAAACTCGAGTAAGTTATCCTGGCTTCCTCACTATCATCAATTTTAATGTCTATTTTGAATTCATTTCCATATCCTGCCTTGATTGTTGCAGTGAATTCTTGAAACTCGTTATCGCGGATTATTTTCCCTCGAATTTTCTTGAATGATTCATCCAGTACAGCTCTTGATCTTTTTGGACGAATTGATAAATTTTGTTCGTATACTACTTCGCATTGCTCGATAACCAAGGGTAGAATTATACTCACTATCCCAACTGTCGTTAAGCTTAAAATAATTACAAATTCATTTTCAGTAAATTTAACAACTCCTCTCTCCAAATTCTGTTGCATGAAAATGCCAAATACTGCGTATAATGCAAATATAATAGTTATTCGAAGAGAATTAATTCTTGATTTTAAATTTCCTCGAGATAAGTATAATGGAAATATACCACCAATAGATAATAAAATCCATGAAAATTGAAAGAAGCGTATAAGTGCATCATCGGTCATTTTATAAATTTCCCACCTAATGAATAAGCTGTATGATCCCTTTTGGCTCTTACTCCAGCCTGTATAATAAATTCATAAATCACCAGTAAAGGACCTGAGATAATCAGCATACTAACCATTGTCGGATCTGGAGTGATTACAGCTGCCAATATCAAAATTGCGAGTATGACGTTTTTCCGATTTTTTATTAGATATTCAACTTCTATTATATCTAACAGTACGAGCATGTAGATAATTCCAGGAATCGTATACAGTAATCCAGCAGACAATACAGTCCATATTACCATGGATAAAATTGAATCCAGTGTAAAAAATAATAACATGGGAGAGCTACCAGCATCAAGAAGTGGTATACTAACGGTTGTTAGAACACCAAAGGTTATCGGGAGGACAAACAGATAAGAAATTGAGGCTCCCAATAAAAATAATCCACCAATCCCAAACATGGCATTTCTTAACATTATTCTTTCATGTTTAAATAGACCAGGTTCGACAAATCGATAAAATTGATGGAATAAAAAGGGCATATTAAATAGAAATGAAATTATCATTGCCAACTCAATACAAGCCGAAATAACTGTTAATGGGGATGAAATAACAATTTGAACTTCCCCATTATGTAACATTCTCTCAACTGAATGATCAACAACATATGATAGAATCACATAAATTGCAGGGGAATAATCTTGAAAACTAAAATTTCGGGATAAAAATTCCTTGGGCATTAAAGCAATAAGTAATGACCCAACAAAAAATGTAGCATAAACTTTTCGTAAGCGGCTTAACAATTCAATTCCAATTGTCACATAATCATCTGTATCATAACGGTCTGATATTACCCCATCGAATGATTTTCTGATTGATGGGGATCCAGAAGTGCTAAACATTTAACTTTTATCCGTATGATTTAGTATATCCTGGGCAATATCTTCTATACTTCTACCTTCAGTAGCGATATCCATACTTTGTGCTGTTTTTATTAATTTCTCATCCTCAGTCAAGGGTTTAGTTTTACCTTCTAAATCATTTTTTAAATTGCCTTTAGCATCGGTCACCCCTTTACGATATTGTTGCGTGGCTTCACCCAGTGAACGAGCAATATCGGGGAGCTTACTTGGTCCAAATAAGAGTAAAATTGCACCAAAGATTAGCAAAAATTCGGTTGGCCCAACAGTCATTATATCACTTTTAACTTATCGATAGTTTAAATCTTATCTTTATTTTAATGAGTGTGAGCATGAATTTTGCTAAATTTTGAATTAATTTTTAGAATTAAGTGATATCATTGTAATCATAATTATCATTATTCTTTATAACGACAACTTCTTACCAAGAATAATCACTGGATTATTCTTATGATTCATGATAACGTTGGTCCTACCATGCATCCAAAAAATGCCAAGAAACCAATAAAAAATCAAGCTAATGTATGATGATAGTTCTCACTAGACGTATTTATGATCAAGAAATCGTATTAAATTAACCATCGAGTCAAATATTTAAAATTTCAATAGTAAAAATATACTAAATTTAGAAAACTATAAAAAATTTATATTTTAATCCTTTTCATGATAAAATACACACTAATTGGATATTTGGATCACCAAACAAAAAAAAAATTTTCTTGATTTTGGTTTTTCGTGTATCCTGAATAAGTTTATATATATTTTCCCGGAACACCATTATTGTCGATAGATTTGAAAAATTTATTAATCCAAATGATTGGAAAATTGTAGGTGAGAATTTGGCAACGAAATTAGCTATGGTAATCGATCTCGCTAAATGTACGAATTGTCGCGCATGTACTGTTGCGTGTCAGGCAGAAAACTCAATACCTTTAGATGGTCGAGCATGGAATATAGTATATCAGTATGAAGTTGAAGGAGCAGGAAACGATACAAAGACATATACATTGCCAAGGCCTTGTATGCATTGTGATGATGCTCCTTGTGTCGATGTGTGCCCTGTGCAGGCGACTTGGAAAGATAGCAGGAATGGGCTTGTGAAAATCAAGTATGATAGGTGTATTGGGTGCAGATACTGTATGGTTGCGTGCCCATATG
>CAZRLL010000121.1:0-11746 GCA_964600735.1 uncultured archaeon | reverse complement strand
AATCTCAGATTGATCATTACTAACGAACCATTTGTTTAAGAAATAGTAGTATGATTCAAAATGGAAACAAATAAATTACTTTGGTTAATTTACATAAATATGAGTGAAGAATCAATTGAAGATAATCAAGATGAGGAAAATGGGTTCTTTGATAATCGTAATACTATTACACTCTCTCTTTTCTTTGTCTTAGATCTCGATCTCAATTATTTTGTGAGTGAATTAAGAGTGCTACAATACGATGCAAATTTACGAGCAATCCTCGATTCTTCTGGTCGTCCCAGTTTTAATAAAACTTTAATATTAAATGAAAATGGAACTAAAATGGAATACACGCTTGATAGAAGATTGCTCTCCATTCAAACAACTATTGATCTTCTACCTGATTTATTTTTAGATGTTAAGGATATAATAATTAAAATCATGACTCAAAGTAATATTGTTTGGTTCGAGATGACCGTGAATTTTTATGAACAGGATCTTAGAGTCATTGAATACCTATCGGACATGGTAAAGATCAAAAAAATAAATGAAATTAGCAAGGTATTCGAATTAGGAGCGCTCCACCCATATAAAGTCCGATTGAGCAATCAAGATATTCCTGGACAAATTGAATGGTTTGAAATCTCTTTTTCTCCAAATAATACAAATCCGAATAACGCAGTTAATGGTATCATTTTTCGAACAGCAGATCTTGAAAAAACAGTAGCCTTTATAGGCAATTTATTACAAATGAAGGATAAGTTAATTAGATTAATCAAAGGAGATTCCGAAGAATGAGTAACACTGTTAAAACAAACCAATTTGGTAGATTAACTGATACAACCTCTGTTGATAGGATTTTATTAAATCAATCAACGGGTATTCAATCTATGAATATCCAACCTAATCTAACAAAATCAACATCTAGGTTATATGATGATAAAAGCCGTAGGTATGAAAATGAGCTATTAGATACAATTGCTAATCTCAAGGTTGAACTTTATGCTTACGAAAAAATCTTAGATGATCTCGAGCAATTTAAGCTAATTAAACGATCTAACGAAAATTATGAAATATCTAAACTAGAACACGATGAAACACCATTAGATAGATATGTAAAAACAGAAATTGAGAATTTACCCTTTGCAGAATTAATAAGTATTAATTATGAAAATGGAATTGTCAAAATTATAATTGAAGTGGATCAAGAACTGACACTTAAACAAAGGTTAGAGTTTTCAAGATTCAAAATACCAATTTATCAATTTATGCCTATCAATTCAGTGAACCTCGTTAAACAGATTAAATCCTAAGGTGGTATTCCGTACCAAGAAGAAATGAACATCGAGATAAAGCGAGAAAGATCATGATAATTAAAGAAGAAATAGTAGAAAACTATTTTGGCAATCATTATGAGTGGGCAGTAATTACATTATTTTATGAACTACTCCATCTGGTAGATTTTCTGTTAGCCACTAGTAAGCTAAGAGGGATAAATCCTCACCCTACTTCTCATCATGAAAGAATTAAACAGCTAAAAAAATTGAATTTACCTCAGGATATTGTTGAGATTTACGCAATGATACAAGATCATAGTGAAGATGCAAGATATCAGTATGAGATATTCAAAATGCAAGATTTTTATGATTTACAGCCTTATTATAGAAAATTAAAACGATTCATCATAGGATATAATCCATTTAGACATAGATAATACATATAATACTCCCAAATCCAATCCGTGCTGAAGTATGCCATACCCTCAAATCCGGTTTATGCCCAAGTATGCCATACTCCAATGCAATTACCTATAGTTGCCATGGGAATGTCAATAACAATAAGCATCCTTGGTTCGATGGAATAAGAACTCATACAGTAATAATCAAAATAAAAACACCTAGGTTTCAAGTAATAAATTTAATGTATAGCATAAATCAATTTGACTTGTGGATATTCAAATCCTTGAAGTAGAATTTCATAACTTAGAAGATGATCTCATTGAGAAATATCTTACTTTTCAAGAAGCTCTGCATAAAGCCTCTCTTCGTGATGAAATATTACGTTCACGTGAATTCAGAAAACGAAATATGGTTGTTCCGCCACAAAAAAATTCTACTCGATACCGGGTAATCGCCATAAAAGATAGTTTAATAGTCGGTTCTGGGTTTGCAGGATTTGTAACAAGAGAGCAAGAGACGAATAAAGATGTGATAAGGTTGGATATCAATATTCATCCAAAGTATCGACAGCAAGGAATTGCATCTCTTATACTACTGAAACTTCTTGACTTTACCGAAAAACACGGTAAAACCAAGATTGATGGAGGGTATTATCCAATCGATTCACCCCATAATGAAGATTGGATAAACAAACTCGGAATGAAAATCTCAATCACTGAAAAAATGTCCCGATTACACAGAGATAAGATCAATTGGAATTGGATTAAAGAACAAGAAAATCATAGAAAACCTAACCTTGAGAAATATAGAGTAGAAGGAATGAGTCGTGTTGACTACTCTAAGAAAATCCTAAATGATGAGACATTTGCCCAGGCTATGGCTGATTACTTTACTGAAGTAGAGAATTTACTACCTCGGGAAGAAGCGGAATGGAATGATGAAATAATTACTGCTAAAGATCTTCAAATTAATGCTGAACAGACATTGAAGACCAAAGACAATTGGAATGGATATAATTTCTTGCTTATGGATGGTAGTAAAATTATCGCATATTCCGGTACTTACTATGCCATGGATCCACCGATCAGAGACGTTGATACAGGTTTAACTGGAGTTCGAAAGGCATATCAAAGACAAGGACTTGCAACCTATTTGAAAATCTTAATGGTCAGACATTACGTAGAGAATCATCCAAAATTCGAATATATCCATACTGAAAATGCTGGATCAAATGATGGAATGCTCTCCATAAACTATGGATTAGGTTTTGCATCAGTCTATGAATGGAAGTTTATTCAGGGAATAACCGAATCTGTTCGTAATTATCTAAATAGTAAGTGAGGAAAAATATACGACATTAAGAATCTTCTATCACCACTCCCAAATCCAATCCATGCTCAAATGTGCCGTGTTCCATTGCAATGACCCACAGCTGCCAGCCCATTGTGGTAACTTGAACTCCTTCATTATTTTTCAGAGGAGCAGTGTTTTCCAGCAATTCTGGACTTATGGATCCAGAGGAGGAAAATATTCCATATATTTTTTCTGAAATATCTATTGCCAATTTTTGAAGTTCTGCCCAACTACAATCTTCATATTTTTCGCTTTGTAATGCATTGAATTCATCAATTGATTCAAAGTCATGTATTTCACCGGTTTCATCAATAAACCCCTTAAACGAGTAGAATTTTGGCTTTTTTACTCCGGATATAATTTCCTCAAGAGATTGATATATAAATCGCTCCCATTCTGCTATATGCCCCACAACTTGGGCAATTGTCCTGCCGTCTTTTCCTGGTTTTTTCGCAGTTTCAGGTGTAATTGCTCTGATAGCTGCTAAATATTTATTCAAAATTGGTTGGTGTAAATTCAAATAGTTATCATATCGTTTATTTATTTCCAGTGCACGCATCTCAGAGATTTTCTGGTAGAATTCCTGTTTATTCATTTTTATCAACCTAAAATATAATCATCGATCGTTTTATGTGAATTGAGACCGTACAAAAAAAATACGATTTGTTTTCAATTAAATCATGTCAAAAAAATCAGAGTTTACACTAATCACTGAAAATCCTACAGGTTACGTCTGCATTAATGATTTACGATTTCCATATTCAGCAGGTGGGATCCGATTAATATCGGGAGTCAATGAAAAAGAGGTTAGAGAATTATCTGATGCAATGACTAAAAAATTATTCAGTTTTGGATTACCAATATCAGGTGCAAAGGCAGGAGTGGATTCAGATAATATTGAAGATTTATATAATTTTATTGCCAATAAAGATGTAAAAGATCTGATAATGGGAGTGGGAGATCACCAATTTATTAGTGGACCCGATATTGGTACATCGGAAGAGGAATACCGTGAAGCATTAAAACGAGCTGGCATGGAGGATTTGGCAAGACCGGGTTTATTATCAAATCCTTCATCTGAGTATGAACTGCCCTTAGATAATATTATAACAGCCTTTGGAGTTCTAGTGGCAGCAGAGGAAATTCTAAGGGAAAATAAGGTAGATGATCCGCTACGAGACAAGAGAATAGTGATTGAAGGTTTTGGGAAGGTTGGAACTGGTCTCGCAAAGTTATTAAAAGGTCGGGCTAAAGTTGTGGGAATATCTACGAGATATGGATGTATTCAGAACTCAAATGGTTTTGATATTGATCTGCTGTTAAGATTCCAAAGGCAATATGGTGATAGATTTATTTATCATTTGACATATGAAGTTAAACCAGTTGATTACCTCTTCTACATACCCTGTGATATACTTATTCCAGGAGCAAGAACTAAGGTAATTACTGATATTATTGCTAATAAAATTGTCATAAGCCAACCAACTGCAATAGTTCCAGTTTCAAATGCCCCCTATACAGAAACAGGACGAAAGATATTAGAAAATGCAGGAATAATATGTTTTCCCGATTTTATTGCCTCCGCTGGAGCGCTCATTGCCGCAATGGTTGAGTTAGCAGTTGTTGGTGGGGAGAAGGAAGCGCTGGATTTAGTCAATGCTGCAATCACTATTGAAACACGTGATCTTTTACTCGAAGCAAAAAATTATTCAGACAAGAGTAAAAGCTTATATCAAATCGCTGAAGAGCGTGTTTTATCCAAAAAAGAAATCATGATTAAGCAATTAGATTCAGCCGAAAATGTATCAATCCAAGTAGTTGCCAAAAATATGATTTCAAAATATGCTCCACATCTTTTAAAACAAGATTAATTTCAAAAACCAACAGAATAAAATTCACCTAACAAATCTTCTATGTACTACTAATCCAAAATCCAATAAGAATATGAGCAAACAAGTATTTGAATTTTCCTCTGAAGATTTTGATAAGGAGGCTCATAGACTTCATTCACATCTGAAAGAAGTGGGATGGACTATAACTGATTGTGAAATTATTGCCCCTATTACCTTAGAAATTAATAGAGAGAAGGTTTTGCGGAATGCTGTAATACTCGCACATTCGTATCAAACACCCGATATAATATTTGGTGTAGGAGATTACAATGGAGACAGCCTTGGATTATCCATTGAAGCAGCAAAGACTGATGCGGACATAATACTTTTTGCAGGAGTGATTTTCATGGCTGAAACTGCCAAGATCTTATCACCTGACAAAACAGTAATTATTCCCTCACGAGATGCTGCCTGTTCGCTCGCCGATTCAATCACTGGTGAAGACATTCGGAAATTGAAGAAAAAATATCCTGGAGTACCAGTTGTTTGCTATGTGAATACATCAGCCGAGGTTAAAGCAGAAATTGATATATGTGTGACCTCAGCCAATGTGGAAAAAATCGTCAGGAAATTGGATACTGATCGGATAATTTTCGTTCCAGATGTGAATATGGCCAATTATCTGAGGAAAATTGTACCTGAAATGGAAATCATTGATTATCACGGGACCTGTATTGTTCATGAAAACATCAGACCTGAATCCCTCGAAGAAACCAGACTACTACACAAGGATCTAATAATCCTCGCCCATTCAGAATGTCCTCCGGACGTGCTTGATCGGGTGGATTTTGTAGGGGGTACCAACGACATGATTAATTATATCAGGAACCATCCTGAAGAAAAACAGTATATGATAGCATCTGAATGTGGACTGGCAGATCGTTTATCTGTAGATTTTCCTGATAGAAAATTCTATGGATCCTGCGTTATGTGCCCTTATATGAAATCAAATGAATTGAGAAATATATTGCAGGCCCTAAAAGAACCAAGGCAAGATCAAATTATCGAGATACCTGAAGATATCAGGATAAATGCCAAGAGATCCTTAGACAAGATGTTTGAATTATCTTAAGGTTATCCTTAGTTCAGTTCAGTATTTCCTCTGAGAAAAATACTCCGTAATTCTTTTGAATCAATACATCCCGGACAGTGTCCAATTTATTGGGGTAATCAAGTGAAAAATGTGCACCTCGGCTCTCTTTTCTTGACAGTGCAGAATTAACAATTAATTCGGCTACTTGTACAATATTTCGCAGCTCAATTATATCAGAGGTGACATTGAATTTCCAATAATAATCCATTACTTCCTGTTTGAGTATCTCTATTCTCGTTTTAGCTCTAAGCAGCCTCTTAGTTGATCTGACAATACCCACATAATTCCACATACATCTCCGGATTTCATCCCAGTTGTGCGATATAATTACTGCTTCATCACTATTGACTGCATCTCCCGGTTGCCAAAAAGGGAAGGACTGATGGAAATAATCCTCTGATTTTAATTTTTTAATCGCGAACCCTGCTGCTTTGACAGCCATAACGGCTGCTTCAACTAATGAATTGCTTGCTAATCGATTTGCCCCATGAAAACCGGTATATGCCACTTCCCCGATCGCCAATAATCCGGGAATCCCGGTATCGCCATTGATTTTTGCATTGACTCCACCAATTGTATAATGCGCAGCTGGTACCACTGGTATGGGTTCTTTTGTAATATCCATTCCATTTTCCAGAAGTGTTTGGTATATTGCGGGAAAACGGCGCTTGATAAATGCTGAATCCTTATCAGAGATATCGAGAAAGATAAAATCATCCCCGGTTTTTTTCAATTGGTGATCAATTGCCCGGGCTACGATGTCCCTTGGAGCTAATTCTGCTTGTGGATGCACATCTGCCATGAATTTATCTCCATTTATTGTCATCAGTGATGCTCCTTCTCCACGTAAAGCCTCGGTAACCAAAAATGTGTGTAAATTTGGATTATAATATATTGTTGGGTGGAATTGAATGAATTCCATATTCGCTATAGTTGCTCCCGCTCTATATGCCATGGCAATACCATCACCAGATGCGATTTTGGGATTACTCGTGTACAGGAATACTTTTCCAGCCCCCCCCGTTGCCAATATTGTGAATTTAGCTGAAAAATTCAATACTTCTTGATTTTCAATGTCCAATACATAAGCACCCGCGATTTGGTTATTTATATTAACCAGATCTATTGCAGAGTGGTTTTCAAATACTTTAATTTTGCCGCAATTTTTAACGGCAGAAACAATCTGAGTTTGTATTGCTTTACCAGTTGTGTCATTAACATGCACAATTCTCCTTTGTGAATGACCACCCTCTCTTCCCAACGATAGAATTTCATTCTCATTACGATTAAATTTGACACCGAGTTTAATTAGATCCTTGATTCCTGCAGGTGCTTCTTTCACAAAATTCTCCACCACATCCTTTCTACATATCCCATCTCCTGCTATCATTGTATCTTTAGCGTGAGAATCAAAGCTATCAGAATCGGATAAAACAGCAGCCATACCACCCTGAGCATATTTGGTATTAGCATCATCGATTAATCGTTTTGTTACCACATTAACAATATAATTTGAATTTTTGTGAATATTTAATGCGAATAATAATCCTGCCAAACCGCTACCAATAACTAAAATATCAGACATTACTTCTTTGGACAATTAAAACATTAGAAATATTTTTGAGAACAATTAAACAATATTGATTATTCTTCTATTGATTTGCAAATTCGACCTTTTGTATAAAGGATAAACAAGAAAAAATTTTATTGATTTAAAACTGAAAGATTATGATATACTACTGATCAGCTATTATTTTGTGCATAATTCAGAGATTAGGTTATTGTGAAATTTTACTAATGTTAGTATACAAATCTTAATTCTTTATTTTTACACTTTCCCGCCTATTAAAACACAATTAGAGACCTATATGCATAAGTTTATGGAAATGATCGTTCGTTTATTGGTTGGATTAAAATACTTTCGGAAGGATGGAGTTGTACAAAAGGCAATTATTTAAAAAAAAGATAAGAATCGGGGATTAGTTTATGCAATCAATTGGAACTACTAATTACGAGGAAGAAAGGATAAAGATTGATCCTTTGGAACTTTCACAAAATGAAGCAAGGGTGTTACATTCACTAGTAAAATGGCCAAATTTAACTGATCAAGCAATTCATTCCGAAATTGGGATGAAAAAATCGACTTTCAGTTCTATCAAGACTCGGTTAAAGGAAAGTGGATTTTACAATAGATATTTTATCCCAAATTTTCCAGTAATCAATTTTGAATTACTTATGATTATGTATGGGCAACTAAACCGGTTTACCACATTCGAAGAAAGAATGAGAATTGCAGGTGATACGCTATCTAGTTTTACAGAGGATTTTTATGGAGTATCGGAATCAAATAAAGCCTTCACCATTTCAGTAACTCAAAATTTAACAGAATTTGCTAAAAATCAACAAAAATTCCTACAACTATATTCTGAAAATAAATTTCTATCAAAGGAAGGTTTATACACCCAAGCCTTTCCTTTTGAACTTTCTAGAGTTCGTAGTTTTCTTGACTATGAATCCTTACTTGCGAACAATTTTGGATTTGTTTCGGAACCTTATGATAAAAGGCTTAATATTCCATCAGGAGTAATAAAAAGGCCAAAATTAAGCCGAGCTGAAAGGAAAGTACTAGCTGGACTCGTGAAGTATCCAGAAGAAACAGATACGTTGATTGCAGAAGAGGTCGGTGTGTCAAGAAATACTGTTGCCAATGCAAAAAGAAAGTTCTTGGATGAGGGTATCTGTTTTACAAGAGTTGTACCCGATCTTCAAAAACTAGGTTATAAGATACTTGTATTTACTTACAGAAAATTTAATCCAAGAATCTCTATGGATCAGAGAAAAGATGCATCTGAAATGGTTAGGAAATTACTTTCTCCTCACTTTTATGTATCAAAGAATTTAGATGGATTTATCATCTCTGCACACACGTCTTTTGAAGAGTATAATCGTGCAAATGATGAACTGATGAGTCACTATATGCGACAGGAATATATTCTTGATGAGCCAATCTCTTACCACATCAGTATTCCAGATATGAACATAATCAAAAATCTAGAATTTTTGCCCATTACGCTAAAGGTTCTTGGATTTGATCCAAAGAAACCGCTGAGCGAGCAAAAATGAGAGATGAGACGTGGGAAGATAAAACAATCTAATAATAGAATAAATTCAAAATATTTTGACCTGCATTTCATTTAGCTAGGCCTTGAATTATTAGTGTGAATGTCACTATAATATCAATAATTTGATAAATTCTGGAGAACACCGGAATAAAGATAAATTTCTAGTGAATGTAATCATAAAGTCGTACGACTATCAATTTCTATCCTCGAATAGATGTACAACTTTTTGCTGGACTGTTTCTGAAAAATGTCAGAACCTAATATTTTTCGTTTTTAGTCAAATTCTTCCTTGATTTGATAAGCAAGATTGCCATCACTAGTGTGATTACGAAATTAAAAGGAAAATAAATTGGATCTGCCGAATCACTAGAACTACCAACCTTTTTAGAAGTTGTCCCAGTTGTAGAAGATGTAGTACTTGTATTTGTAGTTGTAGAATTAGTGGTTGTAGTCGTAGAGCTAGTTGTTGGTGCAACGTAGGAGTGTTGAGTCCAGTAATTATTACTAATTTGGTAAAGATCATATTCAGAATAGAGTTTCCAACTACCATTAACATATTTTCCGGTTGCAATAGGATTGCCGTCTTGATCCACCTCAACACTCACTATCGGAGAATCGCTAGTCGTATAGCGAAATTCTTGCCTTTTCACCACAAAATTCATGGCTTTACTTATCCAAAACTGGAAAGATATTGATTAAGTTGATCGAGGTAGGCATATTCCTGACTGAACCCGGTACTGCTTGAATATTTCATTGAGTGAGTACCGTTTCCTTCAGAATTGTATGTTGTATTTGTACTCAAATAGGTGTGATCACCATTTAATTTGACCTCATAACTGGTAGTCTTGGTTTCGATCGGCTTTACACTGATATGCCATGTATCGAAAGTGCCAGCATTAGTATCAATTATTTCTTCTTGAATATTGTACATATATGTCTCAATTTTGGTGTAGTTAGCTGCAATTTTCTCGTTGGTCGTGGGAGTTTGAGGATAGGTATAGGTTTCATTTGCCATTATTGTAATGGTTTGATCTCATCTCAAAAGATATATTGAAGATCCTAACAAGTTTGTTCGATCCAGTACTTCCGTGAGTAAAAAAATTTAAACTAGCGTAGAATAGTGAGTGAAGCCCCCACATTTCAACCTATGGGGAAAGCCTTATCTTGAGTGGCCAAATTTTCAAATAATGATAAAACAGGGTTATCCAAAGAAACAATCCACTCTAAAAGAAGGCATAATTGCCAGACAAACAGAAAATCTCATTAATTCGAATCCATGGGATCTACCAGTTCCAAGAAACGCATATTATGGAAATGAAGAAATACAATATTACTTTAGCTTCATCACCTTATTCAGCATGAGTGGAGAGCATGCCAAAAGGTTTTGCCAGACATCACTTCATGTCAATCTTCCAGATCAGCAGACTGTGAGGGTAAGGGTAGAGAAAATTAGTTGCCAAGAGATCCAAACCAACAATAACGAATATTGTCTTACAAGTCAATCCCTACCAGGCTTGAAGTTTCCACAGTTTCAGAAAAGGAAACTGGACAAGATGACGAAACAAGGAAACAATCAACAGGATGTGCAAAACAAGGCTGTTAAGCAAAAAAGGTCGAAACGACGACGGCTTAGAAAAAGTAGAAAATTACAACGTGAACGGGGAGTGAATCGTCCAGAAGGTAATTACTTAGCAATGGATGAACACAATGATCCATATTACGGTGTAGAGAATGTAAAATTGGATAATGGAGAAAATATGGCATCATATTTGGTCAAAGATCGCCAAAAACAAAGCACAAAGACATTTTTTCAATATCTGACGATGTATTCGTTTGAACGCGGGATTAGAAGGGTGCTAGGTTTTCATCTTGTAAGACGGTACAAAGAAGGAGGGGACTGGTGCAAAGAACCGTTTGGTCCAATCGTCCGACAATTACTGGACCCTATCAGAGACCAATATCCAATTACGGGAGTAGTAGGTGATGGTCGGTATTACGATGGTGGTGTAATCAAATATCTGGTGGAGTCGGATCTGGATTTTGTGATCCGTGCAGATTTTAGCAAAAAGAGGAGAGAATGGATCAAGAATCAAGACGAAATCCACAAATTTGAGGATGGAAGTGGTACTTGGCTTGATGGGGGAATTTCTTTCAAACCTAGAGGAATGAAAATAATTAAGTTAAAATTTTGTGCGGTTAAACGGGGGGATGAGTTTGTACCATTGGTTGTTCCATTTTACAGTACACTAACCCCAGAACAGGCATTGATGCTGTATGAAGAACGTTTTGGTATCGAGACCAAGTATCGGGAGTTGGAACGTCGGTATGGTAAGACTACATCGATTTCACCCCAGTACCGTGTAGCATTATTTGCAAGCAGTGTCAATGTCTTTAATCAGTTAATGCACTATCTGGAAACTGTAGTCACTCCTAGTCTTAATTCACAACACTGGAAAGTAACTTTGCTGGATATAGCAGATCAGCAAAGATCCAACCTGCACAACATAGGTAAGCAGACGGCAGAATTTGGCTAATTCTAAACAAATTTTACCTCACAAGGAAGTTGATTAAAATGTAAATCGCTATACAAATAGATAATTTTCAAGTCGCGGATCTACTGGATCG
>CAZRLL010000120.1:1423-11834 GCA_964600735.1 uncultured archaeon | reverse complement strand
TTCTCTAATTCTTTATTGTGCTTTGCTTGAATAGCTACAATTTTCTCTAATTCTTTATTGTGCTTTGCTTGAATAGCTACAATTTTCTCTAATTCTTGGTATGTAGGTTTCAAACAACTTTCCAATCACGAATCGCGATTTAAATCTTTGCCTAATCAAGTACTGAATTAATTCTAAACACCATTATCGTAAAAGATAATGGTGAAAAGGCATCTTAAATCCACTAATAACGCGCCATATTGCTTCTAAGCTTGTTTTCTATTGATATTGTAATTGGAAGGGGGTAAATAAGTACTAATTTTCTGTTCCTTGATCTTGATTTGTTGATCGTTGCACATATATGATTCCCATTTAGTATTGTTTCTCTAATATAAGAGATGTTTTTCTAATATAAGAGTGAAACTAGAGAGATTCTTTAAAGTGAATGTGAGATGTTGGGAACCAACTAATCATACGCCGGATAATAACTATAATTCACTCTTAACCTGATAGTGACCAAGTGTTAGTTTTAATCCTCCCTATGAGAGTTTATAACTAGAAAAGAGTATATTATATTGATGGATTTCCATTCGTATTTAGATAATGAAATTGAGAAGATAAGAAGAGAGATTAGCGTTATTGTAAATGATGGATCACAAATCGATTATGAATTACATGAGGCAATAAACAGCATGTTTGAAAGTAAATGGAGTCAGATTTCGTATATAATCTGGCTAAAGAAAATAAATTTCAGGATATTGAAAAAAAAAATCTTTTCCGATTTAATAATCCATAAATCAAAACAGAGTTTGAAATGGGTATTAAATAGCGCTAGGATGCTAAAAACCCAGGTTCGGATTAAATTCTATGATATTGAAAAATTCAATGCTCATAAAACTAATTGCAATTGCTATACATGCCATTTCAAACAATATTCTATTTATGGTGTAGAAACCCTTCAGATAATCAGAAATAATTAGAATTATTATAATTACAACGAACAATTCAGCCAATATTATAACTAGTCAAAATTGATCTAATCAATTTACCAATTACTACTGAAGCCTTTTCCCATTTATTTTCCCTTTCTCTACGCAAGTAATCAATAGCAGTTCTACGACTATAAGCAATCACCTGGACCATAGACATGGCCTTCAGAAAGATAATAGCATCCTCAACAGTAGATATGGAATGTAACCAGTCACAACCGCTGCAACTCCCATATGATCCATTATGAAATACCCATTGATTAAATGAACTTACACCAACAGCAAACCATTCTCCAGTATAGAATTTGTAACGATCATGTTGAGCAAAATACCAAATGAAATCTGGATTGATCCTTTGGATCCATTCTTCATAATTAAATGTTCCAATCACCGAAATCGGATCAATATCAAATGTATCATAATGGAATCTAAATAATTGGATCTCATATTCAAGCAGTTACTACAAATAGTATGCGGTGTAAGGAATTCCTGCCCGGAAATTGATGGAAATAGCGATTTGAAATTTGAAAAATAATCCCCAGAATAATCTTTAATGGTACTACTTATATCAAAATCACTTAACTTGAGCAAATCAAATAGTACTTTTAGTTTATCTGTTGAATTAGCATTAATTTTTATCGTTCCTTTGTTTGAATATGTAAAATCAGTTTCAGCAAACCAATAAGCAAGTGAGGCTTGTAAGAAGAAATCATAACTTAATTCAAAATATAGATCATTCATATTTGCTATTAATTCAAAATCAATTTCAGTATCTTGGCTAACAATCTTGTTGTGGGCATTTAATTTTGCCAATGCCATTGGTATTGCAGCTTTACTTATTATGATTCTTATTGCATTTAAAAAATTATAAATTGTAAAATTTGCACTTACATATTATTTTAGGGGATATTTTAAATAATTATATAACAACACAAATAATACAGGTAAAAGGGATTAACACGATGAGTCAAGAATTCAAAAAGAACAAGGTCTACACTGTCGATGATATTACTGAACCAGTATATCAAAGTAATGAAATGCGTGAATCAAACCCAACCTTTGATATTCAAATGGATCAGCCGAGTTCATGGGGTCAAGTTTCTATTGATGATGATGAATTACAACTAACCGATGATCAAATCATTATTCTTGACGAAATTTACCAGGATTTGCAATCAGAAAACTTAGAAAATTATCGATTGGTGGAATGAATATATAAAAAAAAAAGAAGATACCTAGTTTATATCCATCATGTCCCAGATAAAAGGCTAAAGACTTTTCCTGAATTACATCAAATAATATTAGACAAGGCTATTAGAGAACTAGCTTTTCCTTTTGATAATCCGACGATAAAACAAATGAAAGGTTATAGCAAATTGGATGTCTATCGAATCAGAGTTAATGGGGGATATTGTGAACACGATGGGACAACAGTATATGTATCTGATATGAATTACAGGATTATATTTGCAATTGAGACTAATCGATTAGTAGTTTTAATAACTGATGTAGACACTCGTAGTCGTGTGTATAAAAGACCTTACTACCAAAACTTAAACCAAGATGATTTGCCATGAGTATGCCACCACAACAACCACCAAAACTAGAGAAGTTTAAGGAACTGAAATATCGAATTTTAAGAGAACCGTGGAATAGATATCTAATTGACCCCACGGCTGAAATTATCAAACTTAGATGGGTATTAACTAGGTTATTCGTAGAACCCACTGATGACCTTGAGAAAATCGGTGTTCTATTTAAACATCAACAACTTGTTGTGGTCACTAATGTACCAAAACTTGATTACAGTGACAAGATAACCCAACCAATGCCTCATCCTTCAACATGGAAAGATCACATTACCCAACTTGCTGAGTTTGAAGTGAAGAAGGAAGAATGGAATGAATATCAATTTAAATTTAAAGGTCAAGAATTTCGTTTGAGAATCAAAAATAGTCTAAATGACATTCATCGGACTGATATTATTACTATGGATCGTGAACCAATGTTTATTTGTAATCATGATACTAAAGTCAGTGTCCGTAAAATTATATAGAAGAAGACATAACTGCTGATGAATTTAAATCTCTGCACCATTAAATCCATTATTGTTTTCCTGGGATTTCAGAAGGGACAGTAATTCCCTTAATTCCTATTCAGCTACAGTTTCTGCATATAGCTCAAAAGGTATTTTGGTTGATCGAGCATATAACAAGTTAAATTATGATTTTAGAGAAGGATTTTTCAAAAAAGAGGATGTAAAAAATTGGATGGTTGATATCAAGTATGTGTTGCTGCAAAGGATAAATACTTAGAAACAGCCGCAAATTTTGGTACATCAAGGAATATGGAGAAATATTTCGCTGTAAAGGATATTCCGACTAGTCAGATTGATCACGCAAAATTGGCCACAAAGAGCGGAATTACTCCACTTGGACAACACATAAACAATCTTCAAAATGTCCTTTCTACTGATACTGCATTCATGAGCGCTTCTGGCGTTTTGGTTGACCCCAATAATCTAGTTTCTTCTGAATTACTTAACATCATAAAACCTGGTACAATGGTGGAGAATTTTAACAATATTGGTAGTAATATTGAATCTATGTCGAGGACTCGTTTGTATTCACATAATAGGTGGGGAAACACTCGTTATTCTATGGATCCTGGCTTGGATGTTTCCAATCCTTCACTTACAAAAAATGGTATGTCTTTTCGAGGAAAAAAACTCCTTATTACCGATAGGCAAGCATTTTTCGATACTGTCAGTAGATGGTTTGTATTTGAACAGGCTAATGGTATTAAGACGGTGTCTACGCGCATGTCAGACAGTAGTTACCGGAGCGCTAGAGAACAAGATCCAAGTCAATGGTTAAAATTTATTAATGAAGAGGATTTGAGCAATGGTTGGAAAATTAAAATGGCTGACGAATTCTATGGTAAAGGCAATTTATACAAATATTTATTCCCTCAAAATAACCATCGTGATGTAATTCATTTGTCAAATATGCTTGCATCTAATGATTACAATTCTGGAGGTTCAACCTTTCTGGGCTGGGCTGCAAGACTCGAGTCGTTGAGACATAATAATATTCGCCCAAGTCAATTTAAGTTGATTGACGACATCGCGTACATTCCACATGATTTGACAGTAAAATAGGTATATGGCATTTCTACCATGGATAGCTTGGGGTATGAAGTGACAATACATGAGGCTTGGAAAAATATGAAAATTTCCCAGACAACCCTCCGAGACCAAGCAACCAATCAATTTATATCTTACAGTATCAGGATAGGTGATATACCTTGGATTAATAAGCCGGTCGACGGGATTTACTATAATACCATGACCGACTATTTTGCCTACAATAACCAACTACCTATTCCATATATCAATAGGCTGGCCGTTGAAGGCTGGCAATATGATGCTTTGGACAGACCATACTTGGGATGGAAATTAGGATCGTCAGGCACGGCTGGATTAGTCGCATATATGAAGACGGATTGGGGAACGCTTTTTAATTTTATGCCCTCTAGGTCTGCTGATGAACTTGCCCACATAGTAGATGAATTGATTGAATTCGGTGCTGGTATTGATAAATGGGTAAAAGAAGGTGTCCAACTCAGTGCTCACTGGTATCGAGCTCTGTTTAATTTTTATCAACATGCATTTGACTTCGGTAATATGGCAAAAGAGGAACTATCTCTAGTAAAGAAGTTTATCTCTAAATTTGGTATATACGATGATCTAGTTGAATGGATGAAGTATTGGATGGCTTAGTTTTTTTTGAGTACGTATATCTTTAGAAGAGATCAGGGAACATATTGACTTCTTTCATCTTTATCTCCGTCTATGTGTATAGTCAATGTCGTACATCTTTTAACAGTCAAGGATAAACCGGAGTACATCTTTATATCCGCTTTGTCGCTATTGATGTATTAAGCTGAAGTTGTTTTATTAATAGATTGAGCCGTTAAAATAACAAAGGTTTTACAAAAATACACTGGCTTCGATGAGATTACTATGAATAATCTATAAATTTATTCTAATATGATTAATTACTTTATGTAAATCATTAAAATGAAGAGGATAATAATAAATATGACATCAATATGAATTAAGTATGGTAAAGGTAGAGACTAATCGATTTACTGATTTTGATAGATTATTTTCCAAAAAAAACATGCTCATAACATTTCTTGGTTCAGCTCTTGCTTTTATATTTTCATATTTCGAGGGATCGAACGATCCACTTCCATCCACCCTGATAAATTTTGAATGGTTGGGTTTACCAGCAATACCACCCTATAAGTTATCGCTAACAATTGCAGTTGTTTTGATCGTTTCTGCATATACTAGAAATATTTCATCGTCGGTCTTTGTTGGAATAATAGGGGCTATTGGGTTGGTATCTCCCCATGGTGATGGAACTGTTGATTGGATACTTGGTTATATCTTAATGCTATTATTAATCTCGTTTATTATAGGTGTATTAGCTGATAGGTTAAGACTTGTAATGGATTGGGTAGATTTTTATTTGATGACCGCATTTCTATTTGCAGTTTATATAATTGCCTGGGGTATCTATACAAATCCCCACGGAGCAAAATATTTCGGATCTTACGATCTTGGTACAGGTGGTGATTTTGATACGGGAATAGGCTTCCCAATAGTTGATTTGACTGCCTTACTCGTGATATTGCTACTTACCTTAATCTTTATGTTCATAACCAATGGTCAAATTGTTTTAGCTTCAAATAATGTCAAAAAATACAAGCTTTTTGGTTACTTCTTCTTAATCATAGGACAGGCAATTTCTTTGGTCTCAATAATCGCTTTCTCTGATAAGATCTCTGAGGAAGACATGCTTAGTATATCTTCCCATGATAGTCAACTTAAAACGGTTGGTGATTTGTTTTCACATTATAGCACCGGCAATTATGCGATTATCGTGTATCCCTCAAATATCTTTATTATGGCAGCGTTTACAACCGTATTCACTGCTATTGGTTTATCATTACTAATAATTGGTCGAAATGGAGGGAACATTGATGGTATGAAGGGAGGTTCAGATGTAGTGTTCTTGGCTGCTCCAATTGGGACCATTCTATTTTTAACTTTGGGCTCTTATATTATCCAAAATGTTATTGATCCTCATGGGTTTTATATTGGAGAAGAGCTTGTCACAATGATGGCTGCGATGATTTGGTCTGTTTTGACTCTAAATCAACTCATCGCACGTATCGTTCTCTTTTTCATGGATCGTATCAGTCCTCAAAAATAATTTCTATTAAAAATGGGTATACTTAATTCATTTGATAAATGGGTTTCCAAACACAATTGGGACTATTTAAAATTTCTTCAGATTATTACTTTAACCATAATTGTCAATGTTCTTCTATTCATCGTTTGGATGATGTTACTGGTAAATTCTGGGTTTATAGATTTTGAAGTATTTCAAGACAGCATGATATTGATTGGCAAAGCATTATTGTTTGGGGCAATCCTTGGGTTACTAATTGGATTTTTCGAATTATTACCAAAATACTTGCAAAAACAGTGGGATTTACATATTGTAACCCCATATTTTTTAGTTTTCCACCTCATATCATTGTTTATCGTAACAATCATATTGATTGCACTTGATCGATCGACCCTCCAGATTAATGGAGTAATTATCGGTTATGTTCTAGGGGGGTTGTTGGCAATAATTGCATATATGGGAGAAGTTCGAAGAGAACATCAAGATGAAGTGATATTAATCGAAGAATAGGAAATTAGTAGCTTATGTGAAAACATTCGTGTTTGCAGACATAAAATTTTACCTTATATCAGTTTATTTAAATTACATTTTTAAGAGATATTACTATTACCTTGTTGAGATAGACTTCGATCAAATTATAGGTATCGGGTGGTTAATGATTGGTTAAAAATATATCAAATCCAGTAAACGCTAGGAGAATTGCCGGTATACTTACAGAGGATGCCTCAAAAAAGGGGATGAAATTACAAGAACGAGAAATAAGTGTGTTTTTATCAGATAATCAGGTAGCCAATGTACTCTTAGCGATTTCCTCTCTGAAAAATAAAGGATTAATTCCCAATGAATTTGTTCTTAGTGATGAGGGTACTACCATACTAATTGAACAAGAATATTTGGATGATATAGAAATTTCAACTTCTACAACTACTTCGGTTGAAGTGCCCACAGATGAGCCTGAACCGATTAGAAAGATAGTACCAAGTAAAACCACCCTCAATCCCCTGGAGTTTAAGAATCAATTTGAAAGTCTAAAAAAGAAAGTTATTAAATTGTGGTCTGGAGGTCTAACCGTTGAAACCCATGATTTAGATAAATTTCAAATGAAATTTACTCGACCCATGCTACGCTTTAATGAGGAAATGCGAGGTAAAGGAATAGAAATAAGTGAATTGCAATCATATGCAGTAATATTCGCTGCAGACCATCTTGGTTTAAGTGATGATTCAAGGGAAAATGCATATCATCTTATGTTTGGTAGATTTGAAACAATCAAACATAATCTCAAAGAAAAATATGGAATCGATTATTCCTGGCCAGAAGTGACTGGTAGTATGTATATCGATATTGGTAAGAAATATTCAATTGGTCCTGAAATCGCCGATTTTGCCATTCGTCTTCGTACAATTTCTGGGTTAGATACATACGATGATGAAGTTATCCAAGAATTATTCAAACAATTACTTATTGGAGAATTAACTGATGATTTAATCAGTCGCAAGACAATTTTCCGCTGGGCAGACAAAGATGAGAGGATAGAAAAACCAATTGAGATGCTTATCCCCCCAATGGGATATAATGTATCAGAAGAGAAAAAAAATCTCTTAATTCAAACTACAATGGCTCATACCATATTGTCACAAATCGATCAGGCCGAAATCCATCTTGAGGATTTACTTGGTCAAGTACACAATCTAGGCATAAATGAACGCGTTAATTTGTTTTCACAAAAATTAGAACACGCGCTAACGCGAAAATCAGTTGGATTACAATTTGGCACAACCTTGGCGAATTCATTTGAAAATTTCAAAACCAATCCTTCAAAGTCTGCACCCTTTATTGATATAGCAGTTAGATATTTAGAAAAAGTCGGTAATGTGGAATTTTTGATCCAGCAGACTCAACATAGCGTAAAATCTGGTTTGAAAAACTCAATAGGATTGATTAAAAAATATCTTAAGAATCTCGGTGATGAGGGCCTCACAAATAGTATCTCCAATATGTTGTATCACAGTCTTGAATCAACAATTCCCATACTTGAAACCCTCTCTAAGTTGACTGATTTACCTTATACGACAGATCTAATCGATGACTACGAGACGTTTAATACAATCCTCTTTAGCTTAGAGGATAACGCTAAAAAAGAATTCTTTACTCTATTTTTTAATAATATTTACAAATACACCCTAGAATTTGCTAAAAGCCTTGAACCTCAATTACAAGAACCAACTACAAAAGAAGGTGGTCTCACCGAACTAACACATGATTTCATAAGTACAGTGAGGCATAATGCGAATAAAAATCCAAGCGTTACAGATTTTATTCAAAATCTGACCGATGATGGAATTGATGAGAATTTTGCTGAAATCATTGTAAAAATCACTAGCTATCTGAGTTACCAAATAGCAGGTAAAGAAGGGGATCGGGGAAAAACACTACATCAAGATTTAATAAATTTTTTCGTCAACAAAACCAAAGAAATAGGTAATTTTCATTTGATTGGGGGTCAAAATATTGCTGAAATTGAGAAAACTGTATTATTTGATTACATAATGAAAGAATTGACTCAAGCCTTTGTTCTAGTTAGCCTAGCGAGTAAAACCAAAACTGAAGTTTACAATGCTTGGACACCACTTCCTACGCTAAAGAGTAAAAACATTTTATACTTGCATGAATTCTTAATACCGAATATAATATACTGGCAAAGACTTCCAAAAGAATTCATAGAATTCTTTGTGCAAAAAAAATTACTGAATAAAATTTTAATAAAATCATTGGTCAAAATTACCGGAAGGTTAAATTTAACTGATGCTTATTCACTTATAATTCTCGGTTTTAAACCCGATATAAACCGATTTGCAGACGCTTATAATTTTCTTTCAAAAATTTTTAATGTTTCAGAATTCGAGTCGGCTTCCTTATCTAATTATTTTAATTTAAAACCACGATCGGGGGAAGCCGAAATTGTAAAAGAAATCTCTTATCTCTGGGATTCTTTGCATATTACTGAAGAGGGATAATGATTTGATTCATAATTTTATTGTTGAAATAAATATTGGAGGATTAATATGATGGATATATCTACAAGAGATACCTTTAAACCAATAGAACTAGCAATTGCCCTTCCTAAAGGGTATGCAGTCGAATTTAAACATAGAGACTTCTTTAACCAAATTTATTTTGGAATGTTAAGTATGGATCATGATCTTGAGGGATTTCGACCTATCGTTTTTCAATTTGAAATTCATCATAATAAAAAATATGATACTCCTCTACCTGACAAACTACTGCTGACTTTTTATCATCCTGAGAAGATCGGCCTTTCACAGCTAATTGGATTAGTAATACTTGGTGGTCAACCTGATATTTATAATGCTTATCAAAATACTAAATCATTAACCCCATTTCTCGAAAGTATATTGATTGACAAACATCCATTTGCTAATGAATTGCAAAAAGAGATTATCCAAGAAACATTATCCAAAATTTCCCAACCCATAATGGTAAAACCCCTTATTCAGATACTTGAGACTTCTGAACGCAAAAAAGGCGAAAAACTTGCTAGTTTTTTCCCAATTCTAGATGATCCTAAATATCATAAGGAAAAAGTACTGTTGCCTACTAATTTTAGAGTAGATGCAGCCTTTATTTTTAAAATTAATCCAGAGTTTTTCAGCACACATAGCATAGGTGGAGGTCTGAAAAATATGTCCTTATACGTTAGGGATCAGGACAAGGATGAAATTGAGGGCAGAATGGCTTTTCCGTTGATTGTAAAATGGCAACCCGTATACAATGACATTCTTGCCCAACTGAAATTGGGAAAAGATATTGGAATACCAGGAGATTATGAGGGAAAAATCGTTCCTTCAGTTACTATTTTTAATCAAAAGAGTAATAATTCCTATATTGCTCTCATATCTAATATTACAGAAATTGGCGAGGATCAATTCTATAATGTTGCTATCGCCCGAAGTGGAGACACTGAAGGTGGAAAACCCCTATCATTCCTCCAATCTGCCCTTAGTAGGGGTAAATTTGGTGAAAATGTATGGAAAAAACGTATGAAAGAGCAAGATTTTTCAGAAGATGCTCTATTTATCAACTGGAAAAAAGAAATCGATGAAATAAACTTGGATAAGGAGGGACGTTTTGATATCGGTCTGCTCCGATCACTTAAAA
>CAZRLL010000120.1:0-1323 GCA_964600735.1 uncultured archaeon | reverse complement strand
ATAAACTTGGATAAGGAGGGACGTTTTGATATCGGTCTGCTCCGATCACTTAAAAGAGGTAAATAAATGAAAAATACGTACCAGATTATTGTATTAGGGCCCGGTGGCGTTGGAAAAACGAAGGGGACTATTGCTCTCATTTCAATTTTGCAGTCCTTGGGCTTTGAAACGTCAGAAATAAAACCATGGTCAGAAGATATGGTAACAACATCAAATTACATTATTCATAATTTTACGATCCCCAAAGGATATTTTCCAGGTATAGAAGAGGAGCTGAAGGTTGTAATTGTGGATTTAGGTGGTCAATTCAAATACCAAGATAGTTGGATTAAATTTGCTAACGATACAGATGCTATTGTTACCGCTGTTGATATTACCAGAAAATCAACATTACAACAGATGGCACTAATGCTTCCTCAAGATATGCTGAAAGAAGTTCCTGTTAGACTGATTGTCAACAAGGGCGATTTGTTCTATGATTTCTATAATAGTATAGAGGAAATTACCAATCACATAGAATCTAGAATACAACAAACTAAAGCCCTGAATCTGGTTGAATATTCCGTTCCTTATCGTGGTGAAGAGAATTTTATTTTCAACAGTAAAGTGCACAAGTATGGTGATATTATTGATGTAATGCGTCCATTGGAGGTGGATGATCAAAATAATCTATCACTCAAAATGGGGGACTTGGAGGCAATTGTTGCCCAAGCGTTCCAAATTGCATTACCAGATCTGAATGAACATAATAGCTTTCTCTTCGGCAGAGAATTTACTCTTCAAGCTTTTAACTTGCTCTACAAAATGATTGATGTGGATAGCACCTTGTTAAGCGATGACATTATAGAACAAGCGCATTTAGAAGCCCCACCATTTATATCTTGGGGCTCTGATCCCGATTCAACTATGCCAGTTGATGTATTATCCCATGAAATTATTAATCAAGCTGTAAGCTCAATGATGATGGAAGATAAAGACTTATGGATAATGGTTAAACGATTAAAAAGTCAAGGATACAATATTGATGTGGATGATGAGAAAAGTTGGTCATTGACCTCTGCCAACCAATTTGAAGAGGATCCCGAATTACCCTATAAACCCATGCACAAGGCAATCCTGCCACCTTTTTTTATTAATAAGATAATTGAATACAATAAGAAAAAGGAAAGCAAATTGGATGAAGAAGAAGATTATTTCGTGTGATGTGTAAGAAATTCAATTTTGGCTATAATGCAAATGTGTGTGTCATGAAAAAAAATTAATAAAATGAATTAAAAAAACATTATATTGAAAATCAGATGTCATTTCAGAGAATGCTGGATA
>CAZRLL010000119.1:0-11900 GCA_964600735.1 uncultured archaeon | reverse complement strand
TGGAATAAAATGTACAAATTAGTACATGATTATAAAGCTTTGAATGAACGGTTTATCATCTTGACAAAAATGGCCTATATAAGATTAGAAAACGTATTAGTGATACAATGGATGAATTTTCGAATTTAATTTCAGATGAAGCGTTTTTGAAGACCTATGGACAAATCCGGGGTGAGAAAAATAAACGAATTCCTGCTGAATTCAAACAAGCACATGAAACACAACCCTTGATTGCAAACAAGTATTTTTGGTATTCAGCTGAAATTGATACTTCGATTATAACGGAACCGGGATTTACTGATAAATTAATGGATTATTCCAAAATAGGCAAGAATATTAATCTATATCTGAAAAAGGCTCTAAATCTGTTGTAAGTGCTAGTAGTGAATTGATGGTTTTTATATATATTATTACTGGTTGATTTACTGGAGTTAGATTTACAATTACCAATTTAGGATTTCCAGTCCAAGATATTAGATCTCAGTTTCCCTCATTACAGAGGATCCATAATGGTAAACCAGTAATTTATTTTGATGGACCATCTGGAACACAGATTTTACAATCATCAATTGATGCCATGGTTAAATATTCAAAGGACGGTAGTGCGAATCTTGGAGGGAAATATCCCACAAGTAAAGAAGCCCAAAACTACCTAATTGAAGCCAGAGAAGCAATCGCAGATCTTGTGGGGGCTAGCCCCGAAGAGGTTGCGTTTGGTCCCAATACAACTTCATTAATTTTTTCTGCTTCCCGTGCTTTGAGTAGGCAGTGGAAAGCTGGTGATGAAATTGTTGTTACGGAATTGGATCACCGAGCTAATGTAGATCCATGGCTTACAGCTGCTGAAGATAAGGGAATTGAAGTGAAGTGGATTAAACTGGATACTAATAAATTAGAATTGGATCTTCAAAATTTAAATGATATAATTAATGAAAATACCAAAGTTGTTGCTGTTGGCCATGCTTCAAATGGTGTGGGTACCATTAATAAAATCGAAAAAATTGCCCAATGGACTAAGGAAGTAGGGGCAATTCTAGTAGTGGATGCGGTACATTCAGCCCCCCACATTTTGATTGATATGGAGGAATTACAAGCGGACATGATATTTTGCTCTTCATACAAATTTTTTGGCCCATTTATGGGTTGTGCGATCATTAAAAGCAAGTTGTTTGATTCTTTGGAGACATATAAGGTAATTTCATCTCCGATATACTCTCCTGATAAACTGGAGACGGGTACACAAGACCATATGGGATTAGCAGGTATTAGACCAACAATTGACTTTATTGCAAGCTTGGGGCAGGGATCGAGTCGGAGGGAAAGAGTAATTTCAGCATTTAGTGAGATTGAGAAACATGAAGATTTGCTTGCAGAGAAAATTCGAAATGCACTTAACAATATGCCTGAAGTCACAATGTTTCAGGCAGCAACTCGAAAAACACCCACAATTTCCTTCAGGATAGACGGAATTAGTCCTGCTGATATTTGTGAGTATTTAAGTGAAAAGCATTCGATCTTTCTCGGTGACGGTCATTTCTATGCACAAACAATTGGAGATATCCTGGGAATCAACAAAGCTGGTGGGTGGGTCAGAGCTGGTATGGCACCTTATAATACGGAAAAAGAATGTGATCGATTTATTAATGCTATTAGGGAATTAATTCAAATAAATCAATAAGCAAAATTTTATTCAGTTATGATTGGGAGTAAATTGATACCTTCTCCACCAAATAAACTGTAAAATCCGTAAATAATTGCTAATATCGCAACAGTTATACTAATAGACTTAGCAATTTTATCCTTTTTCATTTTAAGTACTGGAGCGTTTAGTAATGACCCCCAGGAGATCATACCCACAACAACACCAAGTGAAAAAATAGTTAATCCAATAAATATAATCAAAAAATCACCCAAACCCAAGGTAAGAGTCAATAAAATCAGCAGTTCATCATTAGATGCCAGTCCATGAATCACTCCAATACCTGCTATCGCTTGTATATCATTTTTTGTACCTAGAATATGACCATGGTTTAAATCAACGATTTCATCCGATGTATTTTCTAAATCTTGAATGTGGATGTGATCATCATGTACGTTTTCATTGGAAGGTTTTTCTATATCGTCATGAATATGACCATGACTGTGTTTACCAAAACGTAACACATTAAACTCCCATAATATAGTAATTGAACCGATCCCGATCAGCATTAGGGCAACTACCGATTCAAAATGACCCAAATAACGGTTAAAAAAATAATCCTTTGATAAATAAAGCAGGTATGTTATGATCCCAGCGGTTATCATATGACCTAACGCCCAAGAAGTTGACAATTTAATCGTCCTGGCTATTTTAGTTGATCTGGTTAGTATTGATGAGACTGCAACAAGGTGATCAGCATCGACAGAGTGCTTTACTCCCAATAGGAATGCCAAGAACAAGAGCCCAATTGTCAATGTTTCAGCCAATTAACTCACCAGATTTATCAAACATAATCGTCTGACTAATCTTAAAATTTATGAATATTAAAAGTATCGTTGTGGGTAAAAAATTACTTTCCTCCCTACCAAGAATATACTATACAATTGATAGAAAATAATTAAACAGTTCAGCAGTCCTTGATTATCAAAAAGTGTTCTAGATTAAAGAAATGAAATCTTCGATTTTACATTTTAAAATTTTAATTGCCCATAAGAATTATATACTTTCTGAAATAATAAAACCTACTTGAGTACTATTTTAACCTTAAACAGGGAGAAGCCTCTTGATCCAGAAGCAATGAGATTTGACCTTGATAAACCTTCATTTTTAAAGTGGTTAATAATAATCCTATTAGGTATAGCTCTAAATAGTTACTGGATACTTGTTGCTGGATATGTAATAGGACTAATTGTAACTTGTATCGTTGTCATTTTTTCAGCAATATTATGGAACAAGATTGGTTTTAGAATTCTTAGTAAGACAGTAATGAGAGAATTTGACAGTTTTAATACTAAATATCATCGAAATAAGGATTTAAAGAAGCAACATATCGATATCAAGTCAAATCGTCTTTTAGGGTTTACCGGCAAAATTATTCTGAAATTAATCGGATTTGAACTACGCAAAGAAAATGAATACTATATAGAAGCAGAGGTTAATGATATACATATTTCAAGCATAAAAGATATCTTCAAACTACGATTAAAAGATGTACTATCCTCCTGTATAGGATTAAGTATGATTATAGGATTTGGTCTGAAATTTATTATCCTTGAATTAGAATATATTGAATATACTCCAGATCTACAATTTGATTTTATTTTTTACTTCATAATTGTTTCTCCAATATTTGTTTTCTGGTTAATACCAGTCATTTGGGTCTTTGAGGACGCACAAGTTCGAACAATTGAGAAAGATGCAGGTCTTAATAGCGATGTAATTGTAGACAACATTCGACAAGGTATATTAGGTAAATTACTAGGATATGGTGGTATACTCTTTGGAATTACTTATCTCATGGACATTGCTGAAGAGCTAGCTCCTGAAGATTTTGCCGAATCATTTCTGTACCAGTTAACTTGGGCAGTCATAATTCTCATCTTCTTTGGTTTTGCATTAAGTGGAACAGCATATTTAACTTCTGCATTATATTTATCCGCTTTCCATGAAAAAAATGTAAATCGATTTCGAAAAGGATTGTCAAATTATATCCCAATTGGAGTAACAGTCATTAAATTGGAAGAGGTTCCAAAGATTAAACCTAGAGAAACATCTGCAATTACAGATACCATTGTCTGTAGCTGCGGATTTATCAATCCTCCCCACGATAAATTTTGTCAAACATGCGGTAATCCTCTTCCCCGAAAATCTTTGTCCTTTGAAAAATATTGCATAAAATGTGGTTATGAAAGATCTTCAGGGATGCAGAGGTTTTGTAAGAGTTGTGGCAGGAAATTTACCTAAAACTCGAGTACGAAAAATGATACCAATTAACTCTTTGATGGAATGGAGATTAATCTAATGATTGTATCTGATAAAGAAAAAACTGGAACGCTTTTACGAATTAGAATTCTCTTAGGAGAATTAATATTGGTAAATTCATTGTATTGGTTTGGAATTGTACTTATCATGACTTTCAATTATTTATTCCATCAAGAAGATTATCCAATCAAAGATAATGAGATACTGCTGGTATTTGCCAGAAACGTGGGTATTTCCATTTTGTCTTATCTAATGGGCTCGAAAATTGGTTACGGTAAATGGACTCCATTTAAGGATAGGACATTTTCAGACAATTTACAAAAAAACATGCAGTATAAGTATAGATCAAAGTTTTTTGCAAGAATCGTCAAAATCCTAGCAATTATTGTTTTAGGTTATGGTTTGTTTTTTGGAATTCTTGGAGTTCTACTTCTCTATGGGGAAGAATCAACAGAGGATTTAATCAGTATATTTATTACTTTTGATTTACCTGCAATCGTGTTTGGTTATAAGTGGTTTAACGCCTCTGAATATATTTCTACTACATTAGAAAAGGATTTAGACCTACAAAAATCAGTGAATTCTACCCTGTTAACACCAAATGAAATTGTAAATGTTAGAAATCAATTCCGTAATCGTTTCTTTGTTATCCATCCCTCTAAATTCAGATGGGTAATTATTATCCTGTTTGCCTTATTATTGAACATTTCTTCCCTTGTTTTTACCTTAACAAGTCCACTTTATATTGGTGCAATTGTTATTTCTACTCTCATTGCATTATTTACATGGAAAAGGTTAAGTCCGAGAATTACGCAAAGCTTAGTCATAAATACATTAAAAATCTGGAATGCACGAGTTATTTGGGAAAACAATCCACAAGGACCCAAACCATCATTGAGTATATTTCGGAAAATCTTTGCCTACTTATATGGAATAAATCTTTCACTTGACAATAGGTACTATCTTGAAGCTAAACCAACTAATCTTGATCTTAACAGCATTTGGCAATTATTTAGAGAGAGAAACTTAGAATTTATTCTAGCTTGCATGGCAACCGTTTTTCTATCCTTATTATTAAGTGGTTATAATGATACAATTCAAGGGCATTCTGGTGAATGTAAAGACAGTGATTTTCTAATAATTGTAAATATTCTATATCTGTTAATATTCTCGCCAATACTTGTAAGCTGGTTAATACCTGTAATTTGGACTATTCAGGATTTAAATATTAAGATGATTGACAAGCGTCAAACTATAAGTAGTTTGGCAAATAATATTCGAAAGAGTCAAATAGAAAGACTTCTCGGATTTTCTGGATTTTTGGCAGGTGTTGCGTTTTTTGTTGAATTATTTGAAAAACTACCTTGTATGAGTATTACAGATGGTGATCGCCCCAATCAAGCTATTCTTATTTTTGAAGCTGTAGTATTCTTGCTATACTTCCTATTTCTTTATGCTGGTGTCGCTTACATAATCAGTATATTCTATACTAGAAATTCTCATGAGCAAATTGTTAATAAATTTAGAAATGATCTGGCTCAAATACTACCAATTGGATCTACACTTGCTAGAAAGGTCACGGCAGAAGAAGAACAAATTTTTGACGATATTTAGTTCAAGGAATCAATTGTTGAAAAATCTAAGTATCAATAGTAGCAAAAATTATCTCTTGTAACTTTTTAATTGAGTAAGGTTTCTCCAAAATATTATCAAATCCATATGATTTGTGATTAGCCAATACAGGATCATCGGAGTAACCACTTGATACGATGATTTTTGCTAGTGGATCAAAATTTTTAATTTGTTCAGTAGCTTCTTTTCCACCCATTCCATTAGAGACGACTAAATCCATGATAACTAGATCATATTTATTTTTTTCAAATCTCTTTATGTACATACTAATTGCTTCTGTCCCGTTATATGCTGATTCCATCTGAATATTAAATTTATTTAAAATTCTTATTAAAGTTTTATGGATCTGTTTTTCGTCATCCATTAATAAAACATTGATAGTTTTTGTAATATCTGGTCGATCTATATCTTGTGCCTGAGTTGGAATTTGTTCATTTATGGTTACTGGAATATAAATGAAGAATTTAGATCCAAGATTCACTTTCGACGAAAATGTGATATAACCATGATGATTTTGAATAATTGAATATGCAGTTGCTGATCCTAGACCCATTTTCTTCTGTTTATTTGTAAAATATGGAGTGAAAATTTTTTCAAAATTTTCCTCAGGAATTCCAAAACCATCATCTTCAATAGCAATTTCAGCATAAATGCCATTGTTCAAATGCTTATGGTTTTGAATTACTTTTTTATTAACATGAATTTTAATAATACCTTTCTCTAGAGTTGCTTCTACAGCATTTTGAATAATATTATTTATAGCTTGAATGATTTGTTCTCTATTTACGTTGATGAAAAGTTCTTCAGTATTATAACTAATTTGACAAAAAGAGGGTGAAACAGTATTGATATCCGATAGTATTGAGTTTAATGATTCTATCCGTGTAACAGGTAATCCTCCTTTAGCAAATGAAAGTAATTGTTTGGTTATATCTCTTGCGCGTACTGTAGAATCAAATAATTCTTTGACAATTTGAATTTGTCCATCAGTTAAAGTATTTTGGATTTTTAAGAGCTCAATATTCCCAACTAATGAAACAAGTATATTGTTATAGTCATGTGCCATGCTTCCCGCGAGCACTCCAATAGATTCAAATTTTTGAATTCTTTGTCTTTCCTGTTTGAGTTTTTCTTTTTCATTTATATTATATTGTCGAGAAACGATATTTGACATCATGAAGTTAAATTCTTCTTTATGCGTGATAGGTTTTAATCTTTCATCAGGAGTACGGTAGTAAAAGTTATGGCAAATTAATTGGTTATTAATTATTTGGGAATGAATTTTGAATTGATTCAAAAGAAATTTGGCTGGAAATTTATTTTTATTGTAGTTACAGAGTATTGTAAATGGCAATTCATTAACAATATGATCTATCTTTTCCTCAAATTCTTCCAGCAATTTTAAAGAATTATTAAACGCATCCAGTAATCCACTTATTTCAATGATCATACACAATCCAGTATAACCAAGAGTTTTGGTTTGCTTTGAATTTCGACGTAAATATTTGATCATATCATCTGGTGAAGAAATAGAATGTTTATGAAAAGGCTGATTTTTTGACAATATAAATAGATTTCCTGTTTTAATATATTTTTTTGTATCAATGCCTCTGGATTTCAAGATATTAATAATCGCGAAAATATTACTTTTATCAGTGATATAAATACACTTCTCATTTCTGTTGATTCCCATTTTGATAAAATTTGATAAAAAGAGTTGATTATCTTCGATTGAGTCATATATTGAAGAAATATGCCTTTTGATTTCAACACCCTCAATATTACTAATCTCTGGCTGATCTTCAATTATTTTTTCAGACATTATTATATATTATATATTACATCCTTGTGATTGATTAAAGTTCTGATACATTTGAAAAAATGCAGATTTTACAGATTTGATCGATAAAACGCCGGACGAAAAAAATAAAAGCAGTTCCGGAAAGTTGCTCATTTTGAAATTCATTATAAAGTGTGCAAACAAGAGGTCAAATTATGAATTTATTGGGTTTTGTAAAATCAAATCTAGCATTGAATTTTTCAGCATATTTACAGAATGATTCCATACCTCTTGACCTTCTTATACCGATTACCCAATCCTCTACTTCCTTCCAACCGTATATCTCAGCATAAAAATTAGCTGCTGATTTTGCTTGCTCAATGGTCTCTGTTACATCTACATAACGCTCTGGATTAATTGATTCTTTCTCAAAGTACTGAAACAGAACCACATTCTTTCTATGGTTTTCATCCAATCCAACTAGATGGTTGACTCGAGCAAATTTTATCGATTCAACAGCTAGCAAACCGGTGTTTTTATGATCTGAATGATTCCCATGTAATCCCCAGGTTATTACTGCATCGGGTTTCTCTTCCACATACATCTTAGCCACAGTAACTCTCTGCTCGCGTGTATTCTCAACGTAACCGTCTCCGAGGTCCAAGAATATTATCTTATTGGCCCCAACTATCTTTCCCACCTCATCCCCGTGTCGAATTCTCTCTTTTTTAGTTTCCTCTGGTGATAAATCGGGAAAGTGAGTAGTTAATTCGCCACAGGTGGTCCAGGCCATAACTACATTGTCTCCCTTCTCGACATGATTTGCGAGAGTACCGATACATCCGAGTTCATCATCAGGATGCGCAAAAAGGGCAAGTATTGTTTTTTTCTCAGATTCAGCCATAAACAATTAAACTTTAAGGGAATAAAAGATGTTATTATTTGGACTAAAATCAAATTCACTTTAAATGGATTATTAGGATTTTTTTACCAATTATTCTGTAATTCGATTAGGAGACACGAGTACCTATTTGAGATCATTCAATTAGGTTTAGACAAATCATTTTGAAAGCTGGATAAGAAATATTCCAAGTCTTCAAGGATTAGTTAATCAGAAAAGGAAATATTAAAAGAAGTAAGAAACATAAGCGATTTAGGAATGAATACATCAATATCCTATGAAGTTGGCTTATATGATAAAATCAAGGCTTATTTATGGATGATGAGACCAGCTACCGCGACAACTACTGCTGTAGCCGTATTTGCTGCCCTTTTTTTAGCTTTAAAACTAAGTGATGATCCATTTGATCCTTTAACTTATTTCTTTATCTCATTTGCAGCTTTCTGCACCACTGCTCATGCGATTGTGCATAATGATATTGTGGATCTGGATATTGATCTTATAAATGCTCCAAATCGACCTTTGCCGGCAAAAATATTAAGTATGAGAGAAGCAAAAATTTGGATGATACTTTTACTTCTAGCTGCATGTACCGCTGGATTGATAGCTGATTTACGATTGGAACTAGATTACCCAATTTCCTTATTTTGGGCATTTACCAATGCTATGATTTTAGATGTCTACAATATTTACATAAAAAAAATGGGTATCCTAGGAAACTTGGTAGTAAGCTATGTAGCGTGGTCATTATTCATTTATGCAGATATTGTTATAAATAATACTTTAACATTAAAAGTCGAATCAGTTGGTATTTTTGCATTTTTCTGGAATTCTAGTCGAGAAGTGTTAAAAGATATAATGGATATCGAGGGTGATAAAGTAGCAGGTATGAAAACAATTGCTGTTCGATATGGGGCTAAAGGAGGAGCTATTGTAGCCTCTTTATTAATTAGTGCTGCAGTAATTTGGACACTTCCGTTGATACTTCTTCTAGGAGCAAGCCTTTTCTTAAAAGCAGCATTAATCGTTTTAAATATAATCTTTATCTATCGTAGCCTTAAAATAATCAAGAATCCTGATTTTAACTACATATATCGGACCAAACTACTTTATTTGAGATTAATGCTCCTAGCTGTAATCGGATTATCTTTAGATCAAATGTATGCATTAAATATACTCTAATTTCTTCGATCAGTTGGGTTAATAAATATCGATCATTATAAAATGATTTACATTCTAGTCGAATTGATATTTGGTCACTATTTTCTTATTCTATGGAATTTTTTATGTAGTCAATTAAATCCTTAGTTTTATTAATACCAAACTCGACCCAGCATTTTCCATGTATGGCTTTAACAATCCCTCTCAGGATGTTCTTAACACGAATTTTCTCTTCTTCGATTGCATTTATTATTTTGATGAGTTGAGGTTTATACTCGGCTAGGGCTTGATCCAATCCTTTGTTGCAATATAGATTTAATTAAGTTTTCAGGCTGAACACTTTCAATAAAACTTTCTATTATTTTCCACACAGGCATACCTGTTATTCGTTTTAATTCAAATAGTTTAAGGAGTTGTTCTTGAAATTTGATCAAATCATTTTCAGAATATGAAGTTCGAGATAAAAGCTCATACGTATAATCCTGTAATCGTTCAAATCCAATATATTGAGAACATCTACAGGAACTTTGTTCAAAAAATAGATCATCCATTTCAATCATTCGAAATTAATTTCTCTTGATCATAGAGTGATTGTATTTTTTTATATAAAATGGCTGTTTCTGACGCTTGCGGATAGAAATACTACAAATATTTTTGTTTAAGTAGATCAGATAATCACTCTTGAATTCTAGCTCCGTCATTGGCTTTGATATGAAAATTCGTTTAAATCCATCTAAAATATAATTTTAATAATCGAAACTCAAAACTCTAGAAACTATCAAATTCTATGAAATGCGTAGTATGCTCATAATACGCAATAATATTCTTAAAAAAATTACAATTCTGGAGTAGGGGCAGAATGTGCAGCTTTATTCAATGCATCTCCTATGTAACTCAACAATTTAACTTTCTCAAATCGTTCTTTAATCAAATATTTTCGAATGGGTATTAAGGTTGTCCAAAAACTGATAATTCTCCTCCTTGAGCCTTGACCATAATTTTTGTAAGTATCCTACAAAAATGGGGTAGGTTGGGTCTTCATCTTATTACTAAATTTTCTATTGGTTAAAATCAATGGTTTCAACTTGATTAAGCCAAAGACATGCTCAACACTACTTCTACGTTCTGGATGATGATTATGACGATACAGACCGGGCAAAAAGGGAAAGTATATTTTTTTTTCCCGAATCAGTCATAAGTAGTCGTTAAATCAGGTAGTAAAAGATCCTATAATATGGATTAAAATATAACTTACTTAAAATGGAATTTTTATTTGATTTATTACCAATTACCTTGTTTTTCAGCCAAGTTATCTTCTGTACATATTTGATATCATTTAATTTGGTTTGATTATAGCTTTCATCACCTTGAGACTTTCAACATCTGATAGTGCTTGAACAACCTCATCCAGATTATATTCTTTGGATATAATTTTCTCCCAGGGAAAATTATGTTGAAATTTGCTCATAAATTTTATGGCCATGTAAAAATGGGAAAAATCACTTCCCCAGCTTCCTTTGATAGTAATATGCTTTTTGTTTATGTCAAGGTGTGGATTAATGGATACATCTCCCGAATCGGTATACTGACCAACGACAATATAGGTTCCACCTTCACGAGTCATTTGCAATCCTTCTTTTATGGCTGATGGGACACCTGTGGCTTCGAATACCACATCAGCACCTTTTGCCTGGGTTAGTTCAAGAACTTGTTTTACTCTTTCAAAAGGATCTGCTGTTTCGATATTGATTACCTGATCAATACCAAAAGCTGATGCAATTAACAACCGATGAGCAGGTGCTCCAACCATTATCACCTCGAAAGCTCCGTTAATTTTAGCCAAAATTGCTGCCATTAACCCTACCGGTCCTGATCCCTGAACTACAACGGTATCTCCCAGCTTTATATCTGCCCTTTCAACCGCATGAATTGCAGTTGGCAAACCACAACCACCTGACATGAATATTTTTGCATCAAGTTTTTTTGGTAATTTGAGAATTTTAACTCCTGGTTTTAGATAAATATATTGGGACCATCCACCAAGAAAGCCATCTTCTGCAGAATAAGTAATGCCATACACTTTGCGTTTGGGGCAACGTGTGGTTTCCTTTGCCACAAGGCAGTACCAACAAGAATTACATGTTTCATGAACATCTAAAAAAGTGACAATATCACCTAATTTCAATTTACTGCCATTTACCTCGAATACTTCACCATTAAGCTCTTTAATTTCACCCGTTGAGACATGACCTGGAATAATTGGATAGGGGACGCCAGCAAGCTTATTATATTTAAGATGAACGTCTGTCCCACAAACTTCCGAGTAATGTGTTTTCAGTAAAACGGCTCCCATTTCTAATGTGGGCACTGGACGATCAATAAACACAATTTTACCATTGGCTGTAAGTGTTGCTGCTTTTGCCATTTTTTCCCTGTTGAAGTCTGATTGAATAGATTATTGAAAT
>CAZRLL010000118.1:941-11911 GCA_964600735.1 uncultured archaeon | reverse complement strand
ATTAATCTGGCCTGTTAATTTTTTTATATTCTTTCGATAAATTAGGCAATTGTGCAATAAATTATACAATAGGCATTCAGTGTAAATTATTTTCTGTTTTTGTGGATTTTTAAAATTTCATATTAATTCTCATGGTTTATAATAAATTTATAAAATCAAGCCAAAATCATTTGTTTTGTTACAACATTTTATCAATGATGATTGATTTATAACCTAATGTGGATGATAAGAGACGAAATAGAAATTTGGTTGCCTCGGGGGCCACATTATTTTCTAGTAAACGTTTAAAAAAATCCACTGATAAATCTGAAAATACTCCAAAGAAAAACTATAAAGTTTCTGGTGCCGCTTTAAACCAAGATATTTTACCTATATATCATTCGGCACCGGATCCCGGTTGGGAAGACAAAGTAATTGACGTCTTGGGTCGTTCAGGTGTAGAGGTAGGTTCCTATAAAAAGCGATACTTAATTCGAAGAATCCGCGTTAGAATGGGTAGACTCAAATTAAATTCATATCAGGACTATTTTAAATATCTAAATGACACAAAGGGAGAAATTAAAGATTTACAAGAATCATTAAGCATCAATGTCACTCGATTTTTTAGGAATAGAGATACTTACGATTTACTGAAAAAAGAAATACTTCCCCAACTTGTTGACAAATGTAAGAAAAATAAGCAAAAGGATATTAAAATCTGGTCTGCAGGTTGTGCTGTTGGAGCAGAACCCTATACTCTTGCAATGATTTGTTCTGATGCAATCCCAATGAATATTAAGTTAAGCATTCAGGCAACAGATATTAAAAACGACCTATTAAGTGTAGCAAGAAACGGAGTTTATTCAGAAGCATATCTTGCAGAATTGACTGAAACAGAAGCCATGAAGTATTTTTCCAATAATAGGATTGGGGAGTATGCAGTAAATCAAAATATCAAACGATTAGTGACATTTAGCCGTCATGATTTAATGAAAGATAAGTATCCTAATTATTTAGATATGATTACATGTAGAAATGTTTTGATATACGTAGATCGAACAGCCCAACAGGAAATAATTACTAATTTTTTTAATGCATTAAAACCAGGTGGTATACTGATTCTTGGACGAACTGAAACATTATTTGGAGATTGGAGACGTCACGTAGATATAATTTCCACCAAACATCGGATCTATCAAAAAAAGAGTACTAATAAAAATGAGACGATAAAGGTGAAGAAAAAAAAGGTGATTCGACCTCTTGTCTCTAAAATAAGTACCAAAGATCATAAGAACCGTTTATCAGATCTAAAAAACTTTAAAGAGACCTATCAAAAACGCAGGAAGGTTTGGAATAAAGAATTAGATCAAAAGGTAGGCGATCAGAAGAAAAAAATCAAACCAGAGAAAAGTTATAGGAAAAATCTATCCCCTAAAAAAACAATCAAACGTACGATGAAAAGTACAGACAAACCGCTGGAAACTAAGAAAAAAACCCAAGCACAAATTCGTTCTGGATCCCTATCAAATTATCGTAAACAGTTGATTTCAACGACAGAACCCCAACGAATATCACAAGTGAGAAAGGATTTAAAATCTGCTGCAGATCGTTTAAGTAAAATTACTAAAGCCTCAAAGGAAAAGCCTAATAAATATCTAGACCGAAAGAAAAAAACGAAATCAGAGAAATAATCAACCTGCCTGATATATAATAAATATCGATAAGGCAATAAAGGCGATGGCCACAATAGTGGTTAACAATCGGTTCATCCTTTGTGCTTTTCTTACCCTCCTTTTTGATATACCAGCCCTAGTAGGTAGACGAAATATTGTAAACATAATTGAACAAGAAGCATTAATGGCTAATATATTAATCAGCAATAGAAGTGTTGCTTTTTCAGCATACTCCATATTTTCAAAAGCTAAAAATAATCCAATGTTAGCAGCTGGAGGAGCAAGTGAAGCTGCAATCGCCACACCTACAATTGATAAACTCTGTCCTTTTGAAATAATTACTCCTGCAGCAATAGCAGAGATTACAGCAAAAATTATATCAATCGCTTTAGGATCTGCTCTTAGTGCCATTTCATGAGGAATACTTGCAGGTTTTCCCATAATTGTACCCACGATAAATCCCACACCTATTGTAAATAATATGCCCACTGCTTCAGCGATTAATCCTTTACGCAATAAGCCCCTTTGTGGAAGTAATACTCCTATTGATGTTAGGGCAATGGGTCCCATAAGTGGAGCAACAATCATTGATCCAATAATTATTACAATACTGTCATTCAGTAATCCAAAAGCAGCTAGTGCACCTGATAGCAACACAAGGGTAACATAGGTTCCAGAAATTGTTGCACTATCTTCCAGTGTAGCCAGTATTTCCTCTAGATTTGCTGCTGATGATTTAGGTATGCTACTTTTAATACTTGTAGAGCTCATATGTAAATTTATATCAACAACTGAAATATTTCCAAAAACATCACCCACACCTCTTGCCTTCAGTTCGTGGAGTAAATTATTTGTCCTGTTATCTTCTACCTTTAAAATAAATAATCTGGACTCGTCAACCAATACAATTTGTGAAGCCTGAATTTCAAAAGACTTGACAAAATCCTCAAGAAGTTCAATTTGATTCGGTGGAATTTCCACCCGTATTTCTTTCAATTTATTTCCGCAATTTAAAAAAATAACAGGTATATAAAATAATTATCCAATAATTTCATAATAGTAATATATCTTAACAGATAATTTCAGAATATTTACAAACTTATTACAATGTAAATATTAACTTCTACTTCATATATTTAAATTCATTATTTTATTATAAACTAATGAGAATACCCACACCAACACCTCGTATTTTATTGGGATTTGGTGTCATTGCAGTTACAAGTTCTTCATTTATAATCAAATATGCTGAAAAAAATATTGGTAATAATTATAATCCTTATGTTTTGGCCTTTACTCGAGTGTTTTGTACTGGATTGATTTCTGTGATACTTCTTGGTCGAATAAACAAAACCGAAAAAAAGATTGAAAGAAATGACATTTATCGAATTTTTTTGGCAGGATTTTCACTAGCAACACATTTTGGTTGGTGGTTTGATTCTTTGTACTATGATATACCGATTGGTGTATCCTTAAGCCTTACCAACACGGCTCCAATTTGGTTAACATTAATGCTTTTTGTCAGCTACAAAAGCATCCCAACGAAGCGACAAAGGATCGCAATAATATTGGTGATTATTGGCTCTTTTGTTTTGTTGACTGAAAATTTTGAAATGGCAGAAAGACAATTTACTGGTCTCTTATTGGCGTTGGCCTCCGCAATTGGATTTGCTGTTTATTTATTAATTGCCAAAGATATGGTCCCTAAGTTAGGATTATGGCGATATTTCGGTCTTGTTAATATCACTGCAGCAGTTGTATTATTACCATGGGTGTACATTATTAATAAGGAGGCTACTTTATATCAATTAGATATCTGGCTTTGGGGAATTGGATTGGCTTTGCTTCCAGGTATCTGTGGTCATGCAGTATATAATTTTGCAATGTCCAAAGTGCCACCAATTGATGTAGGTATATCAACTTTGGGTGAACCCATTCTGGGTACATTATTAGCTTGGTTAATATTCAGTCAATTTTTATCTTATTATCAAATTGTTGGCATATCTATTCTAATTATCGCTATTGGTTTTACAATTGAATTTCAACAGGAAAACACAACCCACCTTGAAGATCAACCATGAAAATATCGAATTCAAAATCGTGAAATTATTATTGCTACCTAACACTTTATTTTTAATTAGACCAATCAACAAAGGAATATCAGAATAAATTAGGTGTAACTATGAGTTTAACTGGTCAACCTATAATTATATTAAAAGAAGGAACTGAACGAACCCGTGGTAGAGATGCATTACGAAATAATATAACAGCTGCAAAAGTAATTGCTGAAGCTGTACGTTCTGCACTTGGACCAAAAGGGATGGATAAAATGCTTGTGGATTCGTTTGGTGATGTTGTTATCACAAATGATGGTGCCACAATTTTAAAGGAAATTGATGTCCAACATCCAGGATCAAAGTTTATTATCGATCTTGCTAAAACTCAAGATGAAGAAGTGGGCGATGGAACCACAACAGTTGTAGTTCTTGCAGGTGAACTCCTGAAAAAAGCAGAAAATTTAATTGATTTGGATGTACACCCATCGATAATTGTTGAAGGTTATCGTCTCTCCATGAACGAATCTTTGAAACTAATTAATGAAGTTTCAATAGATGTAGAAGTAAATGATAGAGAAGCATTATTAAATATTGCACAAACCTCAATGTCATCAAAAATTGTTTCACACGAAAAGGTAGGATTGTCTGAGATAGTTGTTGATGCAATTTTATCCGTAATTGATGACGGAAAGGTTGACATTGATGATGTAACAATTGTTAAAAAAGCTGGAGAATCACTCAAGGAGACCGAATTGATCAAGGGATTGATTCTAGACAAAGAGGTTGTTCATTCGGATATGCCCAAGCAAGTAAAAGATGCTAAGATTTTGCTCCTAAATATCGCACTAGAAACCACTAAAACTGAATTTGATTCGAAATTAAATATAGAAACACCAGATCAAATTCAAAAATTCTTAGACCGTGAACAAGAGGCTTTGAAAAAGATGGCAGATAAAATCGCTGCTACAGGTGCTAACGTCGTATTTTGTCAAAAAGGTATTGATGACGTTGTTCAATATCACCTGGCAAAAGCCGGAATAATGGCAATAAGAAGGGTGAAAAAAAGCGATATGGAAAAGTTAGCCAAATCCGCAGGAGCCAACGTTCTGAGTAATTTATCCGATTTGAGCGAAAATGATTTAGGTATAGCAGGTAATATTAGAGAAACAAAAATCGCTGATGATGACATGGTTTTTGTTACTGATACTCCAAAAGCTAAATCAGTTACAATTTTAATACGAGGTGGAACTGATTTCATAATTGATGAATATGAGAGATCTATTCATGATGCGCTTTGCGTTGTTCGAAATATAATTGAAGACAAAAAACTAGTAGCTGGGGGCGGAGCACCCGAACTATACATTGCTAATAAATTAAGAAACTTCAAGCTGAAAAAACCAGCAAAAATCCAGATGGCAATTGATGCTTTTGCGGATGCAATTGAGATCATTCCTAGGACATTGGCTGAGAATGCAGGATTTGACCCAATAGATATGATAGGTGACTTGAATAATGCCTATGAAAAGGGTCAATTCAATTATGGAATCGATCCTGAAAGTAGTGAGATTGCTGATATGAAAGAACTTGGCATAATGGAGCCAATCAGGGTTAAAAATCAGGCAATAATCTCAGCATCAGAGGCTGCGTCCATTCTTCTAAGAATTGATGATGTTGTTTCAGCCAAAGATTTGGGTGGTGCTGGTGGACCTCCTGGTGGCGGAATGCCAGACGACATGGATTACTAAATTAGTAAATTTCAATCAATTTAAATAAAAAACCCAAAACATTTCGTTTTTTTTTTAGTTATTGGTAAGATATCCCGAGATCATAGAATCAAATTTACTGGGATCGGATATAATAATACTAATATCAACAGTTGGTTTGCTAGTAGTTGCCATGCTTCGAAGGAAAGGAAAGAAATAACAGCCAGTGTTCTAATCATTTGTATTATCAAAAATGAATTTACCTCTTTCTTCTCTTAAATTTCTTAGTTTTTCCCCTTGTCTTTTTCTTATACTTTGCAGGTTTTGTACCATCTGGTTGGCGAGTTTTACTGGTATCCTCACTTGTTCTGCTTAATTTTTTCAATTTTTTTAACTTGAAACCAAGTTTTATTTCAATAATTTCCAACTTTTCAAACTCTTGGGGAGATACTAGGATCCATGAATATCCTTTTTCATCCATTCTACCAGTTCTCCCAGCCCTATGGACATAATCGTCATAATTCTCTGGTACATCAAAACTGACAATATGAGATATTTCAGTGAAGTCAATCCCTCTGGAAGCAATATCCGTTGCCACCATCAATCTAACTTCACCCGATTCAAAATTAGCCAAGGCATGGTTTCTTGTTCTTTGAGTCAAGCCTCCATGCAATTCTTCTACATCAAAGCCACTTTTTAGTAATTTTTTAGCAGTAATTCTTGCTGCTTCTCTAGTCCGGGTAAAAATTAGTGATTTGGATATGTCACGTGTTTTTAATAAATTAACTAATAAATCAAATTTATCCTTTTTTTCAACCTCGAATGCTTCATGTATAATACCTTTTGGAGGTTTAGATCTGGCAACTTCTATCAATACAGATCGTTTTTGTAGATTTCGTGCAAGTTTTTCGACCTTTATTGGTAATGTAGATCCAAATAACATTGTTTGTCGCTTATTTTTGTAGGGTAAATATGTAAGTATTTTTTCAATATCTATGGAGAAACCCATATCTAATAGGCGATCAACTTCATCTAAAATCAGAATTGAAATGTTTTTTAATGAAATTTTATTGTCCTTCAAAAAATTCAATAATCTTCCAGGAGATGCTACAATTATATCGATCATATCTCCAAGGGCTCGTTCTTGTTTTCCCAACCTTTGACCAGAATAAACCCCAACAGTGAATATTTCAACATATTTGGAAAAAGTATGGATTACTCCCTCGATTTGCCTTACTAATTCCCGGGTAGGGACAATAATTAACACCGTCGGATCATCATGCGTTATTTTCGCTTTATATAGCCAATGTATTGCAGGAAGTAAAAATGCAAATGTTTTACCTGTCCCTGTAGGTGCAATTCCCAAAATATCAGATCGGTTTAATCCCTTTGGGATTGATTTTTGCTGGATTAATGTAGGCTGAACAAACCCATTTGCATCTAATGCTTGAATTATACGTTTATCCAACTTAAAATCGCTGAAACTCATGATCAACACTATTTTGGTTCTATTTCTACTAATAATTTACCAGATTCAACATGATTGCCAACATTAACAAATATTTGTTTAATAACTCCATCAATGGGTGAAGAAATTTGATTCTCCATTTTCATTGCAGAGATTATTACTAAATATTCTCCCTTTGATACAACATCATCTATTTTGACTAATATTTTTGAGATTTGGCCTGCCATGGGAGCATAAACATCACCCCTTTGCTTTTCTTCACCAATTATTGCTAAATTTATTGGATCCACAATGTGTACGTCTATTGTGTAAATGCCAATTTCCACCCGAAACTTACCACTATCCAGTTGAATCACGTCTTCTACAAGTATTTCCTCCTTATCAGATCCAACAAGATAACATCGATTATTAATCGGATCAATTTTAAATTGATTGTTCTCTATGTTTGCTTGATCATGGCCAATCTCGACCACTTTCGATAATTCTCCAATATAAGTATCCAATTTTTTCATCTTTCAGACCTCAATGGCCAAGTTGAAGTCCTCCACCTAGATATTGCACTCTCGCTGCTATCTTTCAGGTTATTAGAACCATCAAATTGGAATGCTGCTACTATCCTAGCAGCATCAAATACAAATTCAGGGATATTCCCTTGATATTGATCTAAATATTTGGTATGATAGTTCAAATTCGTAAATTCAGGATCACCCAGTAAATTTCTAATATAGGGAACTGTTGTATGTATACCTGTTATGCGATAGTTTTCTAGGGTGTTTATCATTTTGCGTGTTGCAGCTTCTCGATTTGGTGAATGCACAATTACTTTAGATATCATTGAATCGTAATATGTGGTAATTTCTGAACCATCTTCCATGGCTGAATCTATCCTCACACCAGATCCGATCGGATGTCGAATTCGGTTAATTTTGCCCGGAGAGGGTGAAAAGTTGTCGTAGGGATTTTCTGCATACACTCGAGCTTCTATTGAATGACCTCGAAAATGAATATCATTTTGTGATAATTCTAAATCAACCCCAGCTGCAACCTGAATTTGCCTCCAGACTAAATCTTCGCCAGTTACCATTTCGGTTACTGGATGTTCAACTTGGATCCGGGCATTAACCTCCATAAAGTAGTATTTATCATTATCAATCAAAAATTCAACAGTACCTGCATTTTCATACTCCGTCGCAGCAACTAATTGGATGGCTGAATTATACATCTCCTCTGCTTTTGCTCTTGAAATTGTTGGTGCTGGACTTTCTTCGATCAGTTTTTGATTTTTCCTCTGCATGGAACAATCCCTTTCACCAAAATGTAGAACTTCTCCATTACCTAATCCTAAAACTTGAACTTCTACATGTCTCCCATTTGAAATAAACTTTTCTAAATAAATCCTATCATCATTAAATGCAATTGTAGCTTCATCTTGGGCAATTTCAAGTTGATCTTCAAATTGTTTCATATCCTTGACGAATCGGATTCCTCTGCCTCCTCCTCCTCCAGTTGCTTTAATTAATAAAGGAAAGCCTATCTCCTGCGCAAATTCCCTCAGTTCATCTAATTCTAAATTGGTTTGTGTTCCCGGAATAATTGGTGTATTTACTTTATTTGCAATGTTTCTTGCATCAACTTTATCTCCAAAAATTTTGATTTGAGTTGAAGTGGGACCAATGAAATCAATACCTGCGTTTTCAATTTTTTTAACAAAAATATAATTTTCTGCTAAAAACCCATATCCAGGATGAATGGCTTGAATACCCATATCCTTTGCTTTATCAATTATTAAGTCTAAGTCAAGATAGGTTTCGAGTGCAAATCTACCTGGTAAATGGATTATTTTATCTGCACGTCGAGTTGGTAATGATTTCATATCCGGATCACTGGATGTAATTACTGTTTCAATACCATGATCCTGCAAAGTGGTTAGTATCCTTAAGGCAATTTCACCACGATTTGCAACCAAGACACTCGAGTACATTTCTTCATATGATATTTTCAGAGGGGGAATTAAATGTTATCGATTGGTTATTCAATACCTGTTTTATTAGATGAACTTTAACTATTCTTCTCTTATTACTTCTGCTAGTTTTTTATTTATAGTAACAATAAAACTTAGGATTACAGATATAATTATCGAACCAAAAGCAAAGAATGCAAGTAAAAAAGTAATCTGATAATCGTAAAAGGCAGTCATCTCGAATAGACTATCACTCACGATTTTCATCCAAACCTGTTCTGCAACAATTTTGGCAAATTGAATTGCTGGTAGAGTTGATAAAATCCCAATAATTATTCCTTCGATTACAACTTCCATAATAAGCTCACGTTTGGTATATCCGTATATATGGAGCAAACCAAGTTCCCTCTCTCTTTCGGCTATTGCAATTAGGAAAGTAGTAAATACCGAAACAAACCCAACAATCAGACCTAAAGTGACCATCAGATAGATTATTGCTGTTTGACTCGATGCTAAGGATTCAAACCTTTTCCGGTAAAATTCTTTTTGAAGTGCAATAATTACATTAGAATCATATTTATTCAAATTATCCTGTATATTTTTAACATCCAGATTATCTTCAAATTGAACTAATAATTTATTTGCTAAGGTGACATTTCCTGAGGGATAGAAAACGTGAGAAAGGTAATTAATGTCTATCATTATTGCAGAACTGAAAATCAGATCGTTTGTGATTCCAGTAACTGTACCATTGATCCGCTTTCCCAGTAAAAAAAATGAAAATATTGATCCCAGTTCCACTCCTAATGTACCTGCAACATATCTTGATATCACTATATCACTACTATTTTCCCTGAACCAATTGCCATCAGATATCGTTTCCTCATTCATGAGAAACATTTGGGAGTTGTATTGATAAGCCATCAAAAAAGATAACCTTTCAGGCTGGTCAACAAAACCAACAAATGATTCCAAGAAAAATTCCCAGGCAACAATATCTGGTTTTCCATTATTATTAGAGTCCATTAATATTAATGCATTTAATGAACTATGATTCAATGAATTTTGGTAACCAAGATTAACTTCCAAATCAAACTTAACACGTTTATCATAGAAGTCATCAATTGTATAATCAATCGAGTTATGTGTGTAAACAAGAGAACCCGAGAGAGTGATTGAAAGCGTAAATGCGATGATTGTGAGAATAGTTCTAGTCCTATTACGGGTTAAATTTTTCATAGCTCGACGTAATAAACGCGTTGGCATTTTATTACTAATTAAAAATAATATTCCTCTGTGCTTCAAGTCACTTGATTTTCCCCGCATAGCTTCATATGGAGTTAATCTAACCAAATTTGATACGGCTAGAAACGTGAAACCGTAGATCACAATTGATGAGCTAATCAAAGTGAAAGTGATTGATGAAAGCGAAAGTTCTGATTGTATAGAAATTAGACCCCATTTCTCCACAAGTTGACTAACCAGTTGTCTAACAAGAAATCTAGCGATGATCAACCCCAAAAAAATAGACAACAGATTTAAAAGGAAAATTCTGAAAAAAAATGAGAATATTATTTCTCGTTTTTTAACACCAAAAGCATACAACGCACCGATTGAGGTTTTTTGCTCACTTACATAACGATTCATAATAACAAAAATGATAACGCCAGAAATTATGAAAATAAAGAAAGAGGCTACAAATAGATATTCAGAAGTTAATACTAAGGCATCAAGTAGGCTTTTCCTAAAAGAAGCTTCTCGAACAAACCAAAAAATCATCACGGATTCATCTATCGAACTATCCATAGATATCATCAATAACAAATAATCATGTATATCCCTTAATTCTTCAAGACTTATCGGAAAATTGAAGAAAACTGTGAAAGAATTAAAATTTTCACCATCGAGCGATTGTCCAGTATATCTTTGCATACCATCTATTGTAAGATAGGCAACTCCTGTTTGACTTAATTCAAAAGAAGAATATTCTATTGATTTAACCAAGCCAACTATTGTATACTCTGTATGTGTGGTTCCGTAAAATTTTATCTTATCACCCAGATTCAATCCATCAGAATGAGCAAATGATGCAAGCAGAGCAATTTCAGTATCACTAGCTGGAAGCCTCCC
>CAZRLL010000118.1:431-931 GCA_964600735.1 uncultured archaeon | reverse complement strand
AGCCTCCCCTGATCAATTATCAGAGAATTGATAAATGATGGATTATTCGGATCAATAGAAATCAAATCCAGTTCTATCCATGAATCTTTTTCAATTGATCCCAAACCATCTGATTGATGTTTACTAGATATGTGGATCCTTGGTTCTACGATTATTTCAACTGGGTCCTTTTTAATATAATCTCCAATCCAATTTGATATTTTTATTGAGTTGGACCCGTTTATCAAATCAGTAAAAAATATGTTATAATGAGCTAAGTGGAACTCTTCCTGTTCATTCTTTATTATTTCATTCAAGTTAGGTGCTACATTCTGAAAGGCGATTGGAAAGGTGATTATCATAGTTAATGCCAGTATAATCACAAACGATCGAGTCTTATTGAATAATAAATCTCGATACGCGGCTGTAAACACCCTTTTCATAATATCCACTCAATTCTAGGTAATTTTACCTGACTCCATCCTTATTACCCTGTCTCCAAATTCTAACAATGAATGATC
>CAZRLL010000118.1:0-421 GCA_964600735.1 uncultured archaeon | reverse complement strand
GATCCAAATTTCTTGCATGTGTCTCTAATTAATTGAATCATCTCCCTTCCAGTCTTTGAATCCAATTGACCTGTAGGTTCATCAACTAAAATTAGTTCTGGTCTTTTAGCTAAAGCTCGAGCCAAAGCAACTCGTTGCCTTTCACCACCAGAGAGTTGTGAAGGATAAGACCTTCCTCGACCTATGAGGCCAACTGCCTCTAGCATCTCATTCGCTCTATTTGCTAATGCTTTACCTTTAATGTTTACTAATTCTGCAGCCATTTCTACATTTTCCTGCGCGGTTAATGTCGGAATTAGGCTATAAAATTGAAATACAAAACCCACGAAATTTCTTCTAAATTGCGTTAGTTGGGCATCACTCATCTCATTCAATTTCATATTATTTACTATTACACTACCGCTATCTGGTCGATCTACCC
>CAZRLL010000117.1:10534-11917 GCA_964600735.1 uncultured archaeon | reverse complement strand
GCAATTGAGGATGTGGGCAAGAAATTTATCTCTACGGCTTATCAATCAAATGTCAAGCTCAAATATTTTGGTGATCATGTGCATGATACCTATTCCATGGCTGATCTGGTCAACAAGGCAGAGAAAGTAACCAAGGATTGCAATGGTTTTGATCTTAATTATCTAACAAATTACTCCGAGGATTGGGGTGTGGAACATAGAGAGGAATTGGAAGAATTACCAGATATTAGTGTGATTGGTAGATTTACCAAGGGACATTTTTCCGGAGCAGGAATTCCTGGTCACTGGAACAAGGCTAATTTCATGTATATCCAGCAGGCATCTGTTTCTGAGAATTGGAGTGATAAAGATATGCTTGTTCTTGCTTTATCTTTATTAAAATCTCACATAGCACTCAATGGATATGTGGGTGGTAAATCCTACAAGGATGGGGAGAAGGCTGAGATCAGGAATGCTCGGGAAGATGAGATGTGGGATGAGGATTATTGTATCAGTGAAAAGGTTAGTAAGAAAATAATAAGTTTTAATCCCAAGGGCCCAATAACCATAAAATTCTGACGAAATATTAATGTTACTCTTATGTGATTTGGGCTATGAATTAGATAAATCTGATCACTCAATTTTCACTTATCTAAGAGAAATACCTGCAGGAGAATTCCAAAAAATTGATTACTGATTATTCAGAACCTAGTCTTCCGTTGTATATATTCTATATAGATTAACCTTAAATGTTTGGATGGATAATAATAAAATATTATGCGCTTATTCAGAAGGCGTAATTATAATGAGAAAAGAATTTCAGGTGAAACTAAAGAAAACAAACTTGACTATTTATTTGGTAAATCCAAAAGAAAGACAGTATTTAGTGACCCACTCTATCCTCATAGGCATCAAGATAGACTGATATTTATAGGAAAAAGTAAGAATATTCCAGAAAAAAATCGTGAAGAGTTCGAATCAATAAAATTGGTAAAAAAATATTCCTATGCTAAAACACCTCAAGATGATACCCAAAGACGCGAAATAGCATTAAAAATAATGGCAAATACAGCGTTAATTACCAAAATTAGAAAGATAACCTCCTATATTGCTATTGCATATGTTTTCTTCTTGATTATAGTGATAAATCCCCCTACACACGGGCGATATATTGTTAGATCACTATTTAAAAACGTTGGATTTCACATTTTTATCATATTTGTACCGATATCAATCTATTACAATATCAAATATTGGAATAATAATAAACAAGTGAAAGAGTCAGATTACCAAAAAATTGATTTTTCAAGAATATAAGAATAATTGATTGTAAAGATTTCAATATGAATTGGCTATTGATTTGTAGATATAGTACCAATAAGATGCATCATAACAGAATATTGT
>CAZRLL010000117.1:0-10524 GCA_964600735.1 uncultured archaeon | reverse complement strand
TACAACTTGATTTATTACGCATTAGTCTGATCATTTCTTTTTAATGTGTTCTAATCAAGGAGGGAAAGAATGAATTGATCAGTATTTGCACTGATTAGCGAATTACTGAATTTTATATAACGAATTATTTTTCTACTCATTTTCCCATTTTTACTTAAATAGTTTTTAACAGATAATATTCTACATGTCACAATTGACTATTCAAAAGGCATTTGATTTTGCTCTCCAGATGGAGGAGGCAAAAGAACTCCTAGAAAATGACATGGTCGAAAAGGCCTTGGTGATCTATAACAAATATGTTAATCACAAGCAGGGATTATTGGGTATGGCACTTTGCAAAGAATTGCAAGGTAAATTTACAGAGGCCATGAAGTTGAGAGAAAAAGCTGTACTTATCAATAATGGATATTCCTCCTCTTAGTTTTGCATCAAATGTTATACAGTTAGCTATAAAGAAATTAAACAGGATCTGATAGATATATATGGTCTGACTGATTATACTTCATTTATACTAAATAATGTAATGCTTCAGGAGATTGATCAAATATTTAATATGATAAACAAAATTACGGTTAAATAGAGAGTCAACGAATGTTTATTCAAAAAGAGATTAAATTTTAATTATTGGTTCTGGAATTGTGATCTGAGACAATAAATAAGGATATTCCAGCCATTATTATGCGTTTATTAAATATAATTTGCGAATTATCTTTCTATCATCCCTAACTATTAATTTATGAAGTTATAATAGTTTTGTATATATGGATGGCAAGTTAAGGAAAAATATTGTCATTGGAATGAAAGTCAATATTGTGGAAAAAAGAAACCAAAGGTCTGGAAAGATGACTGAAGGTTTAGTACAGACTATATTAACTAATTCTCGATCCCATCCATGGGGTATAAAGGTAAGACTAACATCTGGAAAAGTGGGTAGAATAAAACAAATAATGAATGAATCGATTGATTAACAAAAATTACTTAATATCGCGGTAGCGAGATATGTTCGCCTTTATGTAAAATGGCAATAAACCTCTATACTGTTTAAATTGATTATTCTAGGGTTTCGTGACAATCTTCATTTTTAATTCGGTCCACCTGATTCGTTTTTATATTTGACCAACTAGATTTTATTTGTGAAAAAATTAGCACACTTTCAGATCAAAAAGATATATTCAGTAAAGGATTTTGAAACAAATTATGTCAATTCATTCATAGGTGAGATTATCCAAATTAATTCAAACTCAATTGATGTAGAGTTTGATCACACAATTGTTAATCTGATCAATTATGATATCTGGGAGACGTGTAAAATAGGTGTCAGAGGTAGGTTATTTGCACTAATGGATTCCAAAAATCTGGGGAGATTGATTGCCTTCAGTCCCATGAGCTTAGAGCAAACAAATAGGTATTGCAGAATGTTAGAAGTAAAGCTTCCTGCAGAGCAAATTAAATGATTTTGAATTAATAACGTTCCTGAAATTCACCAGGCAATTTATTGTATTTACAAAAAGGATCATTTTGACTAATTAATCGAGTAGGTTCTGTAGGATCTGAACAAATTTCCAACATTCGTGATAGCTATTATAAATGGGAGCCGGTGCTATTCGAATCACATTTGGTTCTCTCCAATCACATACAACTCCATTTAACACCAAATTCTCTTGAATAGACTTTCCATGTTTATGAATGACCAAGGAAAGTTGGCAGCCTCTTTGTTCTTCATCATTTGGTGTGATAATTGTTATATCAGAAATACTTTCCAGCAAAAAATATAAATATTTAGTCATCAAAATACTTTTTTCCCTGAGTTTATCAATGCCCACATCATCAAATATCTCAAGAGATGATTTAATTGGTATTAAGGAGAATATTGGATGGTTACTAGTTTGCCAACCAGTTGCTCCTTCACTGATTTCAATATCATCTTTCATTAACATTCTGGATGATAGTTTATTACCCCACCAACCAGTAAATTTGGGGAGATCTGGATCATTAGCATACCTTTCGTTGATAAAACAACCAGATAATCCTCCAGGACCAGAATTGAGATATTTATAACTACACCAAATTGCAAAATCCACATCCCAATCATGTAATTCTAGTTTCAGATTTCCTACACCATGAGCTAAGTTAAAACCAACCACACAACCTTTATTGTGACCCCATTTTGTAATTTTCTCAATATTGTATACTTGACCATTAAAATAATTTGGATTACCAATTAAAATTAATGCAATTGAATCCCCTTGGGTGTTAATAATGTCTTGCACATCATCTTCTCGAACCAATTCTTCACCAACCCGTGGTTTCAGCATGATTAAAGACTCAGAGGGATCATATCCATGGTATTTTAGCTGTGATTTTATGGCATATTGATCCGATGGAAAACTGCTGTATTCAATTAGAATTTTATGTCTCTTTTCTGTTGGTCGATAAAATGAGATCATGAGAAAATGCAAATTTACAGTCAAAGTGTTCATTATCACAACTTCAATAGGCTTAGCACCAACCAATCTTGCCATAGGTTCAATTAATGATTCATGATAAGTAACCCAAGGAGTATCGGTCATGAAATAACCCGATGAGCCCAAATCCTTCCAATCATCAATTTCTTTATCTATTAATTTCCTAACAGATTTGGGTTGTAATCCCAATGAATTTCCATTAAAATAAATTACTTCCTTTTGATCTTGCTTTGGAATAAAGAAATAATCACGATATTTAGATAATGAATCATCTTTATCAAGTGATTTGGCAAATTCTTCATTTTTCACAAAGTTTAATTCCATTGTTGATTGGATCCACAATGAATATAATAAAACATTCATTTCACAACTAGTTTAAAAACTATTTTCGATAATTATTGAAAGTCAAGTTTCTCATTAACGATAGATCAATCAAATGGAGTAATTAATCTTAAATATGCTTTTTAATGATCCTACTTATTTTTTTCATAGAAAATGGTTTGTATACTACCTCTTTAATTCCTAAATCCAATAAATCTTGCACTCTACCGTCTTTACTATACCCAGTGATAAGTATGCCAGTAACATTTTTATTTATTTGCAGTAATGCCTTGTAGATGTTATACCCATCAATTAATGGTAAGATCATGTCGATAATCACTAACGAAATTTGACGATACTTCTCCTTATAAATTTTAATTCCTTCTTTACCAGATACCGCAGTATATACATCATAACCCATCTTACTAAGGAATTTTTTGAGTACTTTGAGAATCTCCTCATTATCATCAATTATCAGTATTAATCCAGATCCAGATTGTACCTTCTGGTCGGTTGTTTTCATGACTTCAATAGATAATTTTCCTCTTGGTAAGAGGATAGTAAAAGTCGAACCAGATGCTATCTTACTTTGAACAGTTATGATGCCATGATGATTACCAATAATTCCAAAGGCAGATGATAATCCTAATCCAGTTCCAGAAATATTTTCTCTTCTTTTGGTTGTAAAATATGGATCAAAGATTTTTTCTATAGTTTCTTCCCCCATTCCAATTCCTTCATCTTGGATATCTAATTGTATGTAGGAACCTGAAGATAGATCATATTCATCATTTGGTGTTATCTCAATATTTTTTGTAACTAAGGTTAGGGTTCCACCACCTTGCATAGCTTCAATTCCATTAATGATAATATTTATTATCGCCTGCAATATTTGGCTACCGTCCCCATCCACACTATGGAGATTTTCATCTTTTTGTGTAATAAACTGAATGACTTTTTTGCTATAAGGTTTTAGAATATTAATTGCCTCTTCCACAAGAGAATTTATATTAATTGCCTGTACGCGATATTTGCCCTGTTTTCCCAGTGCTAGGAGTTTGTTAGTAATATTTTTTGCTCGTTCAGTAATATTAATGATTTGGGAAAGGGATTCCCTTTTATCAGGTACAGTCTCATCGGAAATTAGGATTTCTGAATGTCCAAGAATGCTTGAAAGTAAATTGTTAAAATCATGAGCAAATCCTCCAGCTAATGTCCCAATACTTTCCATTTTTTGTGTTTCAATTAATTTTTTCTCTAACATTTTTTCTCGTGTAATATCATGAGCAATACCAATAATTCCTTTTATTTCTCCGTTTTTGTCATAATATGCTCTCTTTGTGGTCGAACTTATGTGTCTGGCTCCATATATTTCTTTATCTGTTATATATTTAATGGTTTTACCTGTTTGAAAAATTTCCTCATTGATTCTGCTAAATCTTTCTGCTGTTGCTTTGTCAAATAAATAGTCACTAGGTTTCCCAATAATCTCATCTACTGGTTTACCATGATATTCTGCAAATTTCTTATTTGCATATTCATAGATATTATCCATATTGACAAAAAATATTGACTCTGGAGCATTATCGATCAATTCATTCGTAAATTTAAGATAAGATCTTTGTTCTTCACTCGTAGCTTCTAATTTTTTTTCTTTGGTGATATTTCTTGCAATTCCTAAGGATCCGATGATTCTTCCTTTTGAATCTTTACAGGGATATAACATTGTATGAGATATTATTTTTTCCCCATCAATTGTAACTTCACTCTCATCAAGTATAATCTCCCCCGTATCTAACACCTGTTGATTAGCTTTATTAAAAATTTCAGCTATTTCAGCCGGAAATAAATCGTTATTTCGATAACCGATAATTCCACCAGACTCAAATTTATCAATTTGATCTTTATGAGCTTCTTCAAATGCTTTATTTACAAATCTAAACTGTAAATTACGATCAAATAAAAATACTGGATCCTCAATTGAATTTAAAATTTCATAGAAATTATTCTCTAAATCATTCGATAGATCATTTTCAAATATATTTACAATTTCTTCTTTAATAGTGAAAAATACGATCTTAGGTTTCACTTCAAGTACTTTTATATTGGTATCAAAGAGCTTTTTGGATCCATCTTTACAAATTAGAGTAATAATATTGTTTCCATGATTTTCTATTACATTTGTCATAAAAGTGATAAAGGAATTTGATGGATCCGATGGATCCATTGAATCTAAAATACGATCGATATTGCAATCTTTGATTTCATTCTTATTATACCCAAGTAAATCAAAAATATTACCAACACTATCAATAATTTTTCCATGCAAATCAGTTACAATAACACTATAATGTAAATTTTGGAGGATCAATTTTTGATAGTCAATCAAGGAAATTCTAACCTTATCTTACATTAGAATTAGTTCGAAATAATATAAATGTTTAGTGTAAGAAATACTATATTTTGATAATAGAATGTATAAGAAAAATAAAGAAATTATCGTGGAAAATAGTTTGCTATTGAATTTTCACCTCTAATTATCTCTTATGTCTAAACTTCTCACAAAGAAAAAAGTGTACTTATTTAGTTCACGATCGAATTTATCCTTCAAATCAATTGTCGGTTGAAATAAGTCCAGTTGCGAATTATCATTAATGAGGCAATTCTATTGACATGACAAAAAGAAGAAAACGTACTATTTTTTTCAACGCTTTAGATAAGTCAAACTACATTACTCCTCTTGTATTGCAACCGCAAATATAATAACGATTTAAGACGATAATTACTTTATGGAAAGCATTTTTCAGATAAGAAAGGCAACACTTGACGATATTACTGATTTAGTTCGCTTAAGAAGGATTATGTTTGAGGAAATGGGAAATACTGATACTGAACTAATAGAATTTCACTCATGAAAGAAATCAGGTTTACTTAAAAAATTTCATTCCTACAAACAAATTCTATAGTTGGGTAGCAACTCTGGAAAATGGCAAAATTATTGGTTCTGGTGGATTGGTTTTTGACAAACATCCTCCGGGTCCGCTTAATGATACCGGTGAGATTGCTTACATAATGAATATGTCTACAGATCCAGAATACAGGAGGATGGGGGTTACTAGAGAAATTCTTAATAAAATTATTGAATTCATACGTAAAAAAGGTGTTAAACTTATTACAGTTCACACAACAGAAGTAGCAAAACCATTATATTCAAAATTTGGATTTGTAGACTCAAATGAGATGAAATTATCGTTATAATAAACCATACTCATAAATTAGAACATTCAACAATAATTCAATATGTTCTAAAGAATTATATTAAAGCTATTACAAATCAGACGATATGGATAAAATTCCGTTAATATTATTTGCAGGTGAAGGAAAAGGACAAGCTCCAATAGATGAACTCCTTGAATATGCCAAAGTAGAGTATCGAGCTTTAATGGAATTTGATGGAAAAACAATTATTTACCGTATACTTGAGAACTTTCATCAATCTGGAGTAATATCAGAATATTTTATTTTTGGTATTCCTGAAAATCTGGTTAAGTTACCTCCTGAGATTGATGTAGAGAAAGTAAATTTTTTCGAGACAAAAGATAAAGATTTTTCAGACAAGTTGAATTTTGCAGCAAAGCATATCCTTGAAAAAGCAAAAACAACACCTGGTATTTTTCCAGAAAACTCAACACATGTAATGTTTTCAACATCAGATATTCCCTTTCTAAAGGCATCGACGATAAGCGAATTATATGACCGGACCCGAGATTTCACAATAGATCTCCAAGCTTCTATAGTTCCAAAAGAATTGATGGAAGACCGATTTGGGGAGACAGAGAGAACGTATCTGCTACTTAGAAATGATAAAGAAAAAAAAGAGTATTGTCTTGGAGATATAACTATATTGAATTTATTGAAGGTTGAGAAAGGAGTGGAGAAGCTTAGAGCTTTACGTAAAAATCGAAAAAAAGTGCTTTTACTGGTACTTTTCTTAAAACCCACTTTAATTTTCAAATATTTTTTGAAAAGGTTGAAATTTGGAGATGTGGAAAGTGCATTCAATAAAGTTTTTCATTTAAATTCAAAAATTGTTGTAATGGAATTTCCCGATATTGCCATGGATATTGATAATATTTTCCAATATGAACTGGTGAAGAAAGAATTCAATAAAATATAATACATTCGAATTTCCCTCTCTTGGCAATCAACTTATTCATCTTAATACATTATTATTAATTATGACTAATAATCGAATTCAATTCACACTGAATTCCAAAACCCATAAGGCAGTAATGAATTATTTACATTCAACTTTCTTGTATAATAATCTATCAGATATAGATAAAATAAAATTATTTGTGGAAAAAATCATCATTTCAGCTTATATTAACTTGCAACCTTTGAAAATCTTTAGAGAAGAAAATAAGAATTTTAGAAAGCAATCACTAAAATTTTCCATGAGCACTGCAAGATCGTTAATAAATAATTTATTAGAAAATGAGGGTAATTCAACTATGGATAATTTAGAATTTGAATATAAGAAGCGTCTATATCATGCTTGGTTGCATATAGATCAATATCATGACCAAATCAAATTATAAAGTAATATCCCGATACTTGTCCACATAATACGTGTAGATAATAATCCACAGGTAGATAATAATTGTATGGTTGAATTCAAAGATGTTATGCGAGTGTTGGGAAGCTTGGGAAATGTAAATGATGATGTGCTCATGAATAAACGGGGAAAACCTTCAAAATTTTTGGGTGAGGTAGTTTCAAGTGTGGGTGGTAAAGAAGTGAAGTTCGGATTACTTCATTATCCCTGGAAAAAACCAGTAGGCGTAAATAAAATTAATCAGGCTTTGCATTATGTAAATCACACAAATGTGGATGGAGCAATTATTGTAGGTAGTAAATTTACCAGTTCAGCAATTGAACAGGCATTTAGAAATAATGCGGCTACAGATAAAAGGATTTTACTGTTGGATAATGATGAGATAAATGCAGCCAATGATTTAATTAATGGTTAATTAATTTACAATTACAAATTGAGATCTAAAATAAACCTGATATTTTTCCATTTACATCAATATCAATATTCTCCGCAGCTGGAAGAGGTGGTAATCCAGGCATAGTTAATACTTTCCCCGTTATTGGATAAATGAATCCCGCACCTGCCGAAATTCTCACATCAGAGATACTAATTTCAAAATCCATGGGAACTCCTCTTAACGAGGGATCATCTGATAATGATAAGTGAGTCTTTGCCATGCATATTGGTAGATTATTGTAACCATCAGCTTTCAATTGCTCAATTATTTTTAGTGCCTTGGTTGAAAATTTTACTCCACTGGCACCATAAATTATTCTAGCAATTTTTTCTATTTTATCTTTAATTGGCTCATCAAGATCATAGATAAATTTAGGTTGAGTATCGTTGCCTTCTTTCTCAATAATATCAATAGCTAGCTGAGCCAGCTCGGAGGATCCCTCTCCACCTTTGGCAACACCATCGGATATGGTAAAGCCTGATGCTCTTGTATAACTCACAACCTCTCTAACAATTTCAATCTCTGCATCGGTATCCGTGGGGAATTTGTTAAGTGCGACAATTACTGGTACTCCAAAGGCTAACATATTTCCAATATGCTTTTCAAGATTTCTACTACCATCCTTCACTGCTTGTAAATTCTCGTTTACAATAAATGGGGGCATACCACCGTGAAATTTTAGTGCCTTTATTGTAGTTACCAGTACCACAAGGTTGGGAAATAATCCTGAGTACCTGCATTTGATGTCAAAGAATTTTTCAGCTCCAAGATCAGATCCAAATCCTGCCTCGGTGATAAGGTAATCCGCCAGACGTATGCCTAACTGATCACCAATAATTGAGGAACATCCATGAGCAATATTCCCAAATGGACCAGTATGCATGATACATGGTTGTCCTTCGATAGTCTGAACCAAATTTGGCTTAATTGCATGTTTTAGGAGCGCGGTCATTGCTCCCTGTGCTTTGATATCCGAAGCAGTTATCACTTTACCATCAACATTTCGACCCAACACTATTTTTCCTAATCGTTCTTTCAAATCAGGTAAATCTTTTGCCAAAGCGAGCAAGGCCATTATTTCAGAAGCCGCAGTAATTTCAAATCCAGATAAACGAGTGACTCCATTTACTGTTGTATCTCCGACAGAAATGACAATTTCTCTTAAGGATCTGTCGTTCATATCCATACATCTTCTGAATTGGATACTGTTTAGATCAAAATTTAATTTGTTTTTTCTGAAAAGATGATTGTCTAGCAAGGCTGCTAGTAGATTGTGCGCAGATTCGATTTTAGATATATCTCCAGTAAATCCCAAATTAATCTCTTCCATTGGTAAGACTTGTGCATATCCAGCTCCGGCAGCACCACCTTTGATGCCAAATACAGGACCTAAAGATGGTTGTCGGAGAGTTGTTAGAGCCTTATGACCCAAATGAGCAAATCCCTGGGTTAATGCGATACTAATCGTTGTCTTCCCCTCTCCACTTGGCGTGGGAGAGACTGCTGTAACCAGAATATACTTACCCTTGGGTTTTTTCATTATTTCTTCTTTTCGTTCTGGGGATAATGATATTTTGGCAATGTTCTTCCCATAAAATTCGATGTCATCTCTAGTCAAACCTATTGAATTTGCAATATCTTCTATTGGTCTCAATTTAGCTTCTTGAGCAATTTCTAAGGAACTTTTCATTACATAAAATCATTGAAAAATTATAATTAAAAAAATACTATATTTAACGAATTAAAATTGACTGGCTTAATAAAATTTAAACTTTAAAACGTAAGATTAGTAAAATCAGCTCGTAAATGATTTGAAAATAATCAAAGTTTAATTTTTTAAGTTTAATTCAATTTTAAATGATCATTTAGCAAACCCAACCGGGCAAAAAAAGTAGTGGGCATGTGAATTACAGCAAATCAACCTGTTGGTGTGTTTTTTATAATTGATAGAATTAATCAAACGAGTCCTAGGGGAAAATGACTATTCTTTAAGTAAATCTAGAAATATTTTCTTCGGTAACGATTCAAGATAGAGGACTAACGTTTCCATTCCAAATTCTTCTTTTTCACTTTGTGTTTGAAAATTCTCAACTTTCTTATAAATTTCAAGTGCCCGTAAGACTTGAACTTCCGAGATAAGAAGGCCCTCTGGAATTCGGAGATTGATGTATGCGAAAACGATTACACCTAGAGTAATAAAAATATTTGCCAAAGGAAGCAATACAGGAATTATCCCTATTCCTGCAATACAATAAATTATTCCAAAAAACCAACCTAGAATCCACAATCTCCTAGCTTTTACTATATTTTTTGTTGGATTGATAGGTTCAATTGTTAGATAAGCGTATATGGCTAATGACATCGCAAACATGAAAAAAAGGTACCATAGATGGAGATATCCAGTAGAATAAATGATAGTTCCATTTGTTTTTAATCCAGCTCCTTTAGGAAAATCCCCATGAAATGCATGATTCACCTCGAAAAATAGTAATTCTCCTTTTTCAGGTTGTTCAAATTTGGACCAAAAGGGAATGGTAAGACATAGGATGGTAGTCCATACTACACCTATATACCAAACAATACTTGGAGTTCGATCCCAAATGGTTTTCGTAATATGTAAAAATAAGAAAACGCTAGTAAAAATCTGCGCAAAACCTTGAATTTGGAAAATTAATAAGCTATTT
>CAZRLL010000116.1:6346-11969 GCA_964600735.1 uncultured archaeon | reverse complement strand
CTTGGATGGTTTTGCTCTCAATATTTATTATTGCATTACTACTCCTTCCGCAATCAGTTCAAGCAAGCAGCACTTGGTCCGATGATTTTAGTGATGGAAGTATTGATGGATGGGAAACATGGGCTTATAATAGTTCAAATATTTGGACAGGAAAATTATCTCCGAGTGATTTCAAATTTTCAGTAATTGATGGAGCATTAACAAGTCCTGATATCAACTCCTCTGCTAATGTTGCTCATGCATACCATGATAGTGAGATTGCTTATGGTTCATGGAAGTTTGATTGGATTACTAGTACTGACAAACAATCTGTTGATGCTATTGAGTTTATTTCATCAGACATAACAAACAATTATAATTGGACTGGTCTAAGTGAGTCTCAGAAATCCATAAATGGCTATGGCATTACATTAGGATCCTATTCAGGAAGTGGTGTCAATGTTCCTGCACCTGGCGTAGGTCTTGTTAAAGTGTCTTACACAAGTGGTCAATTATTAGCAGTCTCATTAGGAAGTCACAAGTTTGATAGTGAAATAGAAGGCAAACATCAGATTGAGATAACTAGGAATAATGATGGCAAGTTTAAAATTTTCTTCGATTCAGAAAAGTTATTAGAAGTAACAGATAATGAACACAAAACTTCAGAAAAATTTGGATTTACATCTTGGATAGGAGCATCTTCTATTGATAACATTGAAGTGAGTGATGTGATATCAGATGAAAACGATAGTCCCTTATTTTTATGGTTCCTCTTTCCAACTCTATTAATACTGGCAATAAATAGAAAAAGAATCACCATATGAAATAACTGATGGAGAATAATTCTGAATATTATTTAATAGACTCTTAGCAATTAGTAGTCTACTATCAATTAAGAAAGTATTAAGGGCTTAAACTAACTAAATTACCTTTTTCACCTTTTATATTTTTCCTTAATTGCTTTATCTGATTTTACATAATGTCCTGATTCTACTCTTCCGAATCTGGCTTCTTTATACTCCAACAAATGGAGTACAAATGAAAGTGTGAGTATAAAACCTATAATAGCTAAACCGATCCATATAGTGCGTAAATAAAAAGAGAATAAACTGCCAAGGAAAAGTACCGCTATCCCTTCCCACATATCTTTTTTTATGAATTGATTTTTGGTTGTCGTAGTGATTGTTACGTTTTCATAGCAGCTCTCACATCTAAACTTTTCTCTATATTTACCTTTATTTGGTACTCTTACTTCACGTTGGTACCATCGTGAAGATGAGCTATAACCAATTTTTTCACCCAAATGTAAATCTAATTGTTTACACTCCACATTGATTGTTTTCAAATGGTAATATATTTGACCACCTTTATCTTTAATTTCACTAATTTCTTCAAACGATTTTCCTTGGAACTGTTCCATTATCTCTTCGGTCCTGTCTCTATAAATTGGCTCCACATCAACATGGCTTGGGACTTGATCCACTTCAATTTGAGAATTCAGTGAAAATACTCTGAATATTTGAACTGCATTAGGATCATTAATAACATTCATTGATCGATTAATATCAGTTACTGGTATGACAACTCTATTACCAAGTTGCTCAATTTTGTAGTACTCATGAATCAAATTGCTTTCTCTGAGTGTTTTAATAATATTTTCAGAATTTTCCTTGTCAATTGATACTCCATTCATTTTATCTTGTGGATTGGAATTGTTTAATACCATTCAGAGTGATGATCATTTAATCAATATATTAAGATTGCTTGCCAGTGTTATTCCTTTGTACCCATGACTCTTTTTAAAAATATTTATTTTTTGCATCTCATTTTTAATATTGACTGATATAACCGTTGCAAACTGATTGACAAATTTAATATTTCAGAACCCAACAAGTAAGGTATATAAAAGAACGAATAACGAAACATAAAGAATAATTATAATCCTTAACGCATTGTTGTATTTGGAACGCCAGTATATATATTGGGCATACCATATCTACCAAGATTATTTCAAGGAATGGTAGGAAATAAAATTGGATGAGAAAGCAATTGGTAAAAGATTTGAAGCAATTGAGTTTTATCTTTTCTTGATGAAAACATGATCTTACAAATAATGTATTGTTTGTTACCAAGGTATATCAGATTGTCTGAAATTTCGCGCTCTTGTTTAAAAATTTAATGGATTAAGTTATTAACGAGTCTCGAGAACCTTTTATCAAGTATATATGTCAATCTGATATGTTCAAAACACATTTTGAAAAATTATATTGGGCAAAAATAGCCTTGTTCCCAATATTTATAACAACGTTACTACTCCTTCCGCAATCAGTTCAAGCAAGCAGCACTTGGTCCGATGATTTTAGTGATGGAAGTATTGATGGGTGGGAAACATGGGCATATAGCAGTTCAAATATTTGGACAGGAAAATTATCTTCGAGTGATGTCAAATTTTCAGTAATTGATGGAGCATTAACAAGTCCTGATATCAACTCCTCAGCTATTGTTGCTCATGCATACCATGATAGTCAGATTGCTTATGGTTCATGGAAGTTTGATTGGATTGTTAGTACTGACAAACAATCTGTTGATGCTATTGAGTTTATTTCATCAGACACAACAAACAATTATAATTGGACTGGTCTAAGTGAATCTCAGAAATCCATAAATGGCTATGGCATTACATTAGGATCCTATTCAGAAAGTGGTGTCAATGTTCCTGCACCTGGCGTAGGTCTTGCTAAAGTGTCTTACACAAGTGGTCAATTATTAGCAGTCTCATTAGGTAGTCACAAGTTTGATAGTGAATTAGAAGGCAAACATCAGATTGAGATAACTAGGAATATTGATGGCAATTTCAAAGTTTTCTTCGATTCAGAATTGTTAATAGAAGTAACAGATAATGTACACAAAACTTCAGAAAAATTTGGATTTACATCTTGGATAGGAGCATCTTCTATTGATAACATTGAAGTGAGTGATGTGATATCAGATGAAAACGATAGTCCCTTATTTTTATGGTTCCTCTTTCCAACTCTATTAATACTGGCAATAAATAGAAAAAGAATCACCAAATGAAAACATGATCTGATAAAGTTATTCAGATTATAGGAAATACTGTGATTGATTAAAATTTTTTGTGATAGTTGATTTTATTTTATTACATCGCTTAAAATTAATTAACTGGAATATTTAATCGCCAATCGGAGAGTCATTTAATAATTTATGACTACGATTAGCTTTCAAATTCCTGATAGAACCCCTAAAAATTTGGTCGAACCTATTAGGGAACATCTAAATATAATTATTAGATCAATTTCCAGTGTAAAACCTGCAAGAAGAGTACAAGAGATATCAAAGGATGCCATATCAAATAAAAGTCAAGTAATTCTTGCAATTGGGAAAAATGCCGCAATTTATACTAGAGAACTGATCAAGATAATGCCCCATCCACCCTTGCGTACATTTGTTCTGCAAGCAAAGGGATACACGGATATTGAATCCCCTGAGAATTGGGATTACTGGGATGTTGATCATCCAATTCCAAGTGAAATTAATTTTACTGCTTCTAATTCTGTATTGGAAGAATTAGATAAGATTGATTCAGAAACAATTATGCATGTCATTGTTACAGGAGGGGGATCTTCATGTTTTGCCATCCCGGAATTCGAAATAGGTGAAAATTATTATATTGAAATTGTAAAAACAGCCCAAGCATTTGGATTTAGTATTGGCATATTAAATTATATCCGTTCCTTGATTGACCGGGTTAAGGGTGGGAAATTATCTGCGAAACTTGTGACAAATACAATCTATACTTGGTGTGTATCTGATGTAATAAGCGATGATCCTGCAATTATTGGATCTGGTCCAACTGTAGCAGGAATCCATGAATCAATTTCCACACTAATAGACGATTGGTTACAGCAAATTTTTCCTTCAGAAAGGCTATTTTTAATAAATAAGTTGAAAACAAGGTTAAAACAAGCAAATGAGATAAATCTGTCCCTTACACGAAAAAATTTTGTCAGTGTAATTGCAAAAAGGCAGGATTTAATTGATTCAATAGAAACTAGACTAGGTAATACACGATTTACACCAATCTTATCAAATCTTAGTTTACAGGGAGATATAAAACATGTAGCCGAAGAAATGTTGGAAACCATTTTGAAATATATTGATCAACCATTAACCACGATCATTTGGTCTGGGGAACCAGAAGTAAGTTTGTCGGTTTCTTCTATGATAGAAGGAAAAGGAGGAAGAATTGCTGCCTTATTTTCAATACTTTCTGAAAAAATCGGATATTTGGATAACATTATCATCTTAGGATTGGCCACAGATGGTGTAGATGGATCTTCACCTTCGTCTGGATATTTTATAACTTCAGAGACTGGCAATCGTCTAAGACCCTTGGGTGGGGCTCTCAAAATTATTAGCTCAGGCAATTCTGGTAAGATATTAACTTCTTTAGGTTATGGAATTGAGCTTAGTAATACTGACATTAATATGATGGACATATATATGGCAATTATTATCTAATTATTCTGGAATAAATTCCGAATCAAAAACTGGCTTTATTTTTGATACATCAACTTTATGATTTTTGATAATGGCAGCTCGCCAAGCGAAACATGCATCTTTAACGAGTTTTTCATTATTAGTAATCAGATATGTTTGTAATGAAAGCCAGTAACCCGATTCATCGCGTCTAGGATGAGATTTAAAATTTACCATTTGAAATTTTGACATAACTGTTTTAGTAGTTTCCACTATGCTTGATTCTCCTGCTCCTCGGACATTGAATCCAAACTCGATCATCCTCTTGTCAGAAGATTCTAAAATGCTAGACAGGTAAGGAATAATCTCTTCCTTCATTATTGCTCTCATTTCCTTAGGTACTCCTGGTAAGCAAAAAATTGTGGTATTATTATGTAATAACCTTACTCCGGGTGCAGCTCCTGCAGAGTTATTTAGCGGTACACCACCTTCAGGAATCGTAGCCATCTTCCTGCCAGGTTTTGGTAAATCTACAGGACTAACTTTATATCGCTTCGCTACCATCTGAGTGGCTTCCATATCTTCAGCAAGCTTGAGATTCAATGCTATTCCAATTACTTGAAGCTGAATATCATCAAATGTTGGACCGAGTCCACCACTAACACAGATAATATCTGGATTGCGATCACGTATTTCCTTGAAAGCACTGACTGCGGGTTCCAACTCATCTCTCACTGTAGTTATTCTGGTCACCTTGTAACCGATTTTAGATAAAGATAAAGATATATCTGATGCATTTTTATTTACTGTTCTACCAATCAGTAATTCATTACCCAAACAAAATATTTCTGCTGTCGGTGGCATAAGTGATAAAAACAAGTGGACTTTATCAATCTTAAAATATTAAATTGATTTTTATTACGAATTTTCAAATAGATTCTTTGCAAAAATTATAGAAAATTAGCTAATGATTTCAAATTGATTATTGACTATTTTCATTAATGAAGAAAAATTGATCCGTTTGTGAATATTGCATACTTACTTGGACCAGCAGGATCAGGAAAATCGCATATGACACGAGCCCTATATGATTGGATGAATCTTGTGGAATTAGATATTATTACGCTAAATTTGGATCCTGGAGTTA
>CAZRLL010000116.1:0-6336 GCA_964600735.1 uncultured archaeon | reverse complement strand
TCCCATATGCTCCTGATATTGACGTGCGAAATTTTGTCGATTATCAAGAAATCGTTGAAACGCATGAATTGGGACCGAACGGGGGTTTGATAGTTGCGATGGATCAAGTTGCCATTGCAATGGATGATATAAAAAATGAAATTCAAGAATATGGAGCCGAATATATGTTGGTTGATTTTCCTGGTCAAATTGAAACTGTTGCTTTTAGAAGCAGTGGTGTCGTTATTATTGAAGAGATGGCCAGAGGTAATCAAATTGCAGGTTTATTTTTAATTGATCCTACTTTATGTCTTACTGCGTCCAGTTTTATCTCTGTATTATTATTTGGTATATCTATCACATATCGATTGAATACCTCAATGAATTATCTTATATCAAAATCTGATATTATCTCTCCAAAACGGTTGGATCGCATTTATGAATGGTCACAAAATCATGAGTTTCTGTATCAAGATCTACTTGACGAGAGTTTCGTATTAAATGCTGATCTATCAAGAAAAATTGCAGATATAATTCTACAGCAAGAATCACTTGGTGAATTTGCCGCGGCTAGTTCCAAAACCAATGAAAATATGGAAAATGTATTTGGATCACTACAGAGAAATTGGGCATCTTCAGATATTTTTTCTTAAGTTATATTGCGCGACTGAGAACTCTTGAATCAAATACTTGTATTGTCGGGGAATGTTTTCAATAAAAAAGTTCATAAAAAAGAGGGATTTATTGTGCTTTTGTAATAAGAACTCTTTTTTATGGTATTTACTTTAACATATTTAGGGTTAATTTAATTATTTGTTTCCTTTGCGGGATTCAAATATTATAAATATAATCTAGAGGTAATTGGAGATGTTTGATCTTAATTTCGATGAACGATCCAAAGATATGACGACGATTCTCAGTGAAGTTGAATCGAATGTGAAGGAGATTCAGGCAGCTGCAGTGGTATCTGTTGAAGGTTTACCCATTGCTTCAAAATTACCAGATAATTATGAAGACACAATTATTGCAGCAATGACGGCTGCAATGCTTTCATTGGGTGATAAGATCGCCATTAATCTGGATAGGGGCTCATTAGAAAAGATTATGATTGAGGGAGCACATGGTGTAGTAGTTTCTATGTCCGCAGGACCCAATGCAGTATTAACAATATCTGCCTCAAAAGATGCCAAATTAGGTCTTTTATTTATGGAAATGGAAAAAGCCGCAAAGAAAATTGCTGAAATACTGGTATAGAAAAATCAATTTTTTAGAAAAAAGATAAAATCAAATTATATTATAATTTAGACCAAATATTCCTGAAACTTTAATTAATATTTCTAATTATTTCGACATAGTATACCTGTAAATTCATGGGTAAAATTCTCAAAACCATTAGGAGGAGGAATTTTGGTGATTAAACGCTTACTATTGAAACCCCTGTATTCATTGTATGAATCGAGTTTAAGAAAACAGATCCATGATAAAAGGATGCCCCAACATATCGGTATTATCCTAGATGGTAACAGACGGCATGCTAAAACGGTGGGAATTCCAGTAGAAAAGGTATATGAGATGGGTTCAAAAAAATTAGAAGCTGTTCTAGATTGGTTATGGGATCTTAATGTTAAAGTGGTCAGTGTTTGGATTTTTAGTACCGAGAATTTTAAGAGAGATTCCCTTCAAGTAGAGCAGATAATGAAGATTGCAGAAAAGAAAACAATCCAGATTCGGGAAGATGATATCATACACGAGCGAAAGGTTCAAGTCAGGTATTCTGGAAATCTTGCTCTGGTTCCAAAATCTTTGCAAAATCAAATTGATCAAACCGAGGATGCGACTGAAATGTATGATAAACACATCTTGAATGTGTGCCTAGCTTATGGAGGAAGAGCAGAATTAACCTCTGCAGTAAAGAAAATTGCCAATCACGTAAAAGAGGGAAATTTGGATATTAAGATGATTGATGAAGATTTGATCACACAATACCTATACACCAATGGTTTGCCTGATCCAGAGCTAATTATTCGTACGAGTGGTTCTATACGCCTTTCGGGATTTTTGATGTGGCAATCAACCTATTCAGAATTGTATTTCACTGATGTTCTCTGGCCCAATTTCAGAAAAATCGATTTGTATCGGGCAGTCCGTGATTTTCAGTTACGAAATCGAAATTTTGGTGGTTAACTCAACATAAAAAAATCAAAAAATTGGCGGTTTATACTAAAGATTATTTTACTAGTGTAATTTCATGATTACACATGGTGAAAATTCATTATTTACTAATAGAACTGTATAACATTTTGAATAAAGACAAAAAACACATAAAAACTATAAAGTTATGATGATTTGGAGTATATAGCGTGGTAGAAAAATTTCTTTCTGATCTATTTCGAGTGCGACGAAAACAAAAAGTTGCCGTTATTATAGATGGAGGGATAGTGTCTCAAAAATTATTAATTACGTTATCATCACTCATTGATAAAATCAGAGAAATTGGGGAAATTAAAATTGCAGAGGTAATTTCCGAGGTTAAAATTTCTGAACAGGATTACAAATATCTAAGCCAAGCAGGTTTTACTGACAGGGTAGTCCCAGGCAACCTAGAGCTGAATTTATTATTAGAAACATATGACATGGTTTTAACCGATAAGTCAATTGATATCGTAGTTTTGGGAACCCATAGAAGTTCATTAATTCCACTTTATACGGAACTGAGAAAACAAGTAACCATTTTTGCCTTTGTCACAGATAACCATTTACCCAAAGAATTTATAGAGTGCTTTGATGGAATTATCAAGCTGGATGGAATTGATGAATTCTATTTCAATGCATCAGATTTTTCAGAATTCGAATCCATAAGTAGCGTGTCTAATGGAGTAGTATCCGATTATGTAGGTGAGGTTGAAGATACAGAAAATGATGCCAATATTGGTATTATTTCCGATGATTTGATTGAACAATCTGATTTAGATGAGTCAAAAAAGGAAACCATAACTGGAACGGATATAAAAAAGGAAGCAAAAAAAGAAGTCAAAGAAAAGGTAAAGAAAACGAAGAAAGCAGCGACCAAGAAGAAAGATAAGGAAGTTCCCAAAAACGAGATAAAAAAAGTAACGAAGAAGACTAAGGATATGGAGGAAGCAGCCGTAAAAAGCCCTGCAAAGACTAACAAAAAAACAAAAAAAGCAAAAAAAACCACTAAGAAGAAAGTTAAGAAATGATTTTTTTTCGAAATTATATTACATTTTAATTCATTTGGCTTCGAGTGTATCCGTCTTATAAACCTGTTTCATTATTATCTCCCTGGAAACGGCTTGGAATGCTTGCTTAATACCGACCCCTTTTGTCGCGATCGTATTTATTGCCAATATGTCAGAATCAAAATTAATATCAGCTAACATATCGTCCCTTGCCATTGCATTGGGTAAATCGCGTTTATTCAATACAATAACCATGGGAACATCTTTTCCAAGCTTTTCACCTAAAAATTCCTTTAACTCGGTTGCAGCCTCAACATTATCATTACGCATTTCTGGAGTTGAATCGCTGACAAAAAGAAGGCCATCGACACCTCTAAGTATCATTTTTCTTTGATTTTTGTGTCTGCGCTGTCCTGCAACGGTGTAGACATCAAATAATACAGTACTAGTTGCAGAAAAAGGAGAGAAATCAAAATAGACAGTTCTACCTGAAGGATCGGCAATACTGGTTAATCCACCCTTCATTAGCCCATCCACACTATCGTGCAGGAATTTGAGCACAGTTGTCTTCCCGGATAGTGAGGCCCCAACAAAGACGATTTTGATATGGATGAAATGGATTCCGTAAGGATGTGGTTTTTTAAAGCAAGTGGTTATAAGGAAATATCAACACTTACCAAGGCCGACTAAACTAAACCACATTTAACGAGAGATGGAACTTATTCCAATCACATCCAAGATCTAGAAAAGAAATCCGAAATCCATGTATCATCTTAAAAAAATCTAACGGGCGAACTCGGAGGAGGCCTAATTTATTTGTTAAAATTTTAGAAAAGTAGTACGTCCTTTTGGTCTATTATTACCAAAGTCGTACATATTTTCGATAAAGGCTAAAAAGATAATTAGTAATCATAAATCCAAGAACCATTAATCCTTAAATCGTATAATTCAGGAAGAAAAGACCGAGTCAAGGTTAATAAATTTTCGGGGACAATTGAAGGATCAATTTCCAACTCAAGGAATTTGAGCTGTTTCAATGATGATAAACTATCCATATCAATCTGCTTCAATGAAGGGGCCATAATCTTCAACTCCGATAATCCATCAAAACCATAGAATAGTTCTTTTCTTAACTTTTCCAAAGAAGTGTATAAATTTAATTTATCAACTTTTGTTAGCATTTCAGATATCGCCAAGATTGGCCAGTTACTAACGATACCTAATTCTTTAAGTTTGCTTAAATTTTCAAAGTTAATTATTGAGTAATCTTTATATGAGATGGGTTCAAAAATATGTAATGACTCTAAATTTTTCAATTTTGAGAAAATATTAGGCGGCAAATAGTCGATTCCATTGTTGGAAATTGTTAAATCTTTAATATACGGAAAGTCATCAAATAGATCCACTGGTAGAGTTTGAAGATGTAAATTCTTTAAATTCAGTTCAACTAGTTCTTTTTTACTGCCAAGGCAGTACTCATTTTCCTGGTCAAGTAATATTGAATTAACTCCTAGACTGTCCGCAATTTGTGTTATTTGTTTTGGAATGTAAGCAAACCATGGGTCGCAGTGTAGCATGAAATCATTTACCTGCAAGTGTGTCAGTCTTATAAACCTGTTTCATTATTATCTCCCTAGAAACGGCCTGAAACGCCTGTTTGATGCCCACTCCTTTTGTCGCAATTGTATTTATCGCTAATATATCAGGATCAAAATTAATATCAGCTAACATTTCGTCCCTTGCCATCGCATTTGGTAAATCGCGTTTATTCAAAACGATCACCATGGGCACGTCTTTTCCAAGCTTTTCACCTAAAAATTCCTTTAACTCGGTTGCAGCCTCAACATTATCACTACGCATTTCTGGAGTTGAATCGCTGACAAAAAGAAGGCCATCGACACCCCGGAGAATCATTTTCCTCTGATTTTTGTGTCTGCGCTGGCCCGCGACGGTATAGACATCAAACAATACAGTACTAGTAGCGGAGAATGGGGAGAAATCAAAGTATACTGTTCGTCCAGACGGATCGGCGATGCTAGTCAGTCCACCTTTCATTAACCCATCAACGCTGTCGTGCAGGAATTTGAGTACTGTAGTCTTCCCCGATAGGGATGCCCCTACGAAGACGATTTTGAAATGGATCTTATTTTTAGCGTCTTTTCGCATAATTCAATTGCCTCCAGAATTTATCAAATTATGTTGATATTTTAAAAAACCATCTAGTTTGAATAGAGGTGATATAAAATATGGTGACATCACACTAATAATTCAATTATAATATTATTCTTTATGTTTCCTTCGGTTTATTGTACGCTTGTTAGATAAAAAATATTTGACTGAGGATATTTTTGAAATTAATTTGAATACTATTGTTGAATAAACTAGTTTTGTTTTACCCAACTATCTTTAATCGCCACATTGAGCAGTTCGATAAAGGAATTAGTCGTAGAAAACAAGCGGTATCAATTTTAATTTAAGGCGCATTCCTCCATACTTTGAATGAATGGATTTTGACAAAATCAAATTTTTCAAAAAAGGGTTCAGAGGTTTTTGTAGTTCGTAATAATAACGGTTTGTTTATTTTGGAAATTATTGCTCCAATCAAAAGTTTGGCATATCCTTGATTTTTTAATTTCTTCCGGGTGGCTATAAATTCAATAGAATGGAATGCGTCATCTATTTGATCCAGTTCTGTGGTTATGGCAATTGAATACACATTTCCCTCTTCATCTTCATTTGTCCATAATGTTCCGTCCCACAGATGTAATATTGCTTGTGTGTACCGATTGAATTCTCTCATATGATCGCTAGGAACTTCCAGAATTTCACTGATTTGAGTCACCAAATCTCGGATATTTAGAGAAGGATCCTTGGTTTTGTATGAATATCTATTAATAAACTGATTATGCATCAATGGATAATCATACTTTTTCGCAGGTCTCCACATTAGTGAAAATTCATCTGAATCCGTTAATTCTTCCATTTTTAATTCACTATCAGCAATCAACTTTCGTGATGGATTTTCATCAACCCAAGATTTTATCTCTTTCATGAATTTAGGATTAATTTCTTTTAACTTGTAATAAGCAAAATTTGCATCCATTTGATAAAAATCAGGCCAGCTAAAAATACTACCCCAGGGATATGTTTCCCATTC
>CAZRLL010000115.1:7454-12349 GCA_964600735.1 uncultured archaeon | reverse complement strand
TAAATTATTGAGCTTCCATATTGATCCAACTAGTGGTAATGACAAGTATATGTTGATGAGAGCGACATCCAGTAATATAAAAACAGAAGTTAAGAAAGCAATTATTAACAGGAAAAACCAGAAAGCACGCCAAGATCTGTAAGATACAATTCCGAAATCTTCTCTTTGATCAACGAAAATTATGTATGCGAATAGGCCAATAGTCATCGAAAGAAGAGTGAGTGATAGGAAGAATAAAATTAGATTTGGACCATTAAAAGAAATAATATCAGTTGGAGAGAGATCTGGTCGATCCGCTGCAGGAGTAACTTTATCTGAATAAAGAATTATAGCTATAAAATTTATTAATATCAAAATGAATACGAGAGTTCTTGGTCCTCGAGATTTTATCATCCTTTTGATCAAACCCTCACTTTTCTTTTTATCCTGAGAATCTTCCTTATTCATCTACTATTCTTATAATAATATTCTAATGATATTTTTTATGGTGATATTATGTCGCAAAATTATTTCTTTTACTTTTTTATGTCTCGAATATGTTAATTTATCTGATTTCACAATTTTGATTTTTTCGGTTTATCGAACACTTTACTATTTAGTTTATTCCTTACATGATTGGAAAATTTGTGATCGCGCTCATTTCTGGTATGAAATAGTAGAAAAAGTACTCACAGTAACGACCAAGAAATAAATCGAATCTAACCATGATAATTCTTCAAAATACCTGAGGAGAAAATACTTAATGTGAAAACTACAAGGACATTAATTAAAAGAATTTTAACTCTTAATGGGATCTGTCTGGATTTTTTTTGGTACATAAGTTCAGTATAAGTTTCGCGCTAATTATGGGACGGAATACTGCTACATAAGGGTATGAAACAGTTAAACCAATATTATGATTATTTAGATAAAGTTATACAAATTCAATTTCGTCAATAACATTATTTACAATATAAAGCTTTGAATGAACGGTATGAAACACATAATAACTCTAAGTAACTCGATTTAAAATTATCTCTTCACTTTCTTATTCCTAGTTTTAAATCTGAATGCAAGTGGCATCCAATTAATTGCCCGTTCAAAGCTCGATCGAAAACGTGTAAAGAATATTTGTCGCTGCGTATAAAAATCCGCAAAAGGAATAGGGGGAGATTGTGTTTTGGCAATGAATAATAGCCCCAGTATCCTAAATATACTTGAAATCACAAACAGATAATTATGGTTCGGGCTGAAAAAACTAATTAGTATACCACCTGTGATTGCTGCAATAAACGAAATTACGGCTAAGCTTGAACCGTAGCCTGCAATTACGGTGCTACGGATTTTGGGATGCACATAGTCAACCAACAACGTAAGAGCTGTGGAATGCACAATTCCCCATCCTATACTTGATACAAAGAAAATGGCTAACCAGAAGATAAATTTGTCACCAACATATTGTTCAATCCATCCCGGCTTTAGAGACATACCAATTACGGATATTGATGTAAGTGCAAGACCCAGCGTGATCAATTGCTTTCGTTTCAAAAAATCAATGAATGGTAATAAAACTGTTATTGTGATAACCTGAACGATGGCGTTGAAACTCAACATTACTGCCAACTCAGAATTACTAAATCCCCATCCTCTATTTAATTCAACAATAAAAAACGCCCCACTCAACGCAAACCCAAAATGAAAAATCAGCATTCCAATAATAAATGAGTTCAATCCAACAGATTGTTTCATTATAGCGTAAATCTGGTGTGTTGAGTAATTGAGATTTGCTCGTTCTTTTACTCTTGTATAGATAATTTGCTCATCCCTAACATATTTTGGATTAAGCTCTGGAACTGCAATTTTATACAATATAAGTGAAAGTAAAAACAATCCAGCTGCCATGAAATGAACTATGTTTGCATAACCAAAACCATAGCTATCATAAATAAAACCTGCAATCGTTATGGCAGTGGACACACCAAACAGATTGATCGCCATGAAATAATTATTAGTTTTCCCTCGTTCTCTTACTGGAAAATATGCTGTCCGTAAGAAATAATCACCGTTAGCAAAAGCACTATTAGATAGACCACTAACCGATCTGGATATCGCAAAAACAGCAGATGATTGGGTTAACGCCATTCCTGTAGAAGCAGTCGTATTCATCACTAGTGAATATAAAGCAAATTTTTTGGGTATTTCAAATCGATCAATTAACTTTCCCCAGAATATCTGAAAAGAGCCTAAAAGGCTAATAATCCCCACAAATAACCCAAGCTCAAAATTTGTTCCTCCAAAGTGTATGAATACAAGAGGAAAAAAAGTTCCGATTAATCCCTCTGCAAAGCCTAGCAAAAAGGTAAGCATGAACCAAGGCGTATAATTAAATCCCGATTCTTCCTTTTTTGAAATCAAGTATGAAATTTAATAGATCTTTCATTCCTATAAATTCATGTATAGGTACTTGTTAGAAGTAAATTATTTCTATATGCTAACTAATTTGGATATTCGAATTTATTTGATGTGGTTCAAATTATAATTATCTTAAGCAACGGCTGGATATCGGTTAATCTAAATATCAGAGTATGTCATTTAAGCTCTACCAATCTCTTCCCTGAAGATCTGACCGGGTTATCTTGGTGGGTAGTAAAGAGGATAATCATCCGAAAGAATACAAATTTAACAATGCACTGGGTACTCGCCAAAGATATGGAGTTAATATTCACAATATCTGAAAATATCGATTTCTGGGAGTTCAAGATGGTAAAGCATGATAGTGACGATCACATCCTTCGTATTATATATTTTTGCAAAATTTTGGCAAACGGAATTATTATAATTACTAAAACATTCAATTTTTTCTTAATTTTCGTCGAATCAACGGTAGGATTAGTATAGGAAGAATCCACATGGGATTTATTGGAATAGGTTCATCTTCAGAAGCCTCTGTTTCGGTATCTTCTGAAGTACTATCAGTTTTTAGGACCATGTGCACAGTTTGGTCTTCGCCAAATGGTAACTTTAACAGCACGTCATATTTTTGCATAATTCCTGTATTACTATTTACCGTTGCATTGAATTTAACAGTTGCAGTGATACTATTCTCAACTACCTTCACTTCAGCTTGAAATTCAACCATATCCCCTAATTTGGATATTGTATAGGTCACATCCGTGGTTGGTGTTAAATCAAGTACATCTGAAATCTCATTAATCCATAATCCTTCAAATGGATCGATTGATGTACCATTGGTAAGTGTAATGGAATCAGGAAATACCAGTAAATTGATCAATTCAATTTTATTCAGATCAAACGCTGTAGCATCCACTGTAACATCGAAATAACTGGAGATAGCACTTTCAGATATATTACCATCAAAAGTTACTCCAGCCAAATCCTGTAATACTTTTAAAGTTACTTCAGAGCCATCCGTGAAGAACTCTTCCTGCAGAAAATCACTTGCGGACACACTCCATTTGTACTCATCTCCAGCTTTGAGTTGATCAGAATAGCTATAACTATCAATACTCACTTCTTGAGCATAAGACGGTGATGATACTAATAACAGAGGTATAATAAACAGAATAACTAATTTTTTCATCATATTTTCTTCATTCCAAAAATGGACTGTAGACTAAAACAGACCATTTATTGATTGAAATTATATTAGCACATAATTATATAAATCAATCCAAACAAGTTAGTCTAACAATTAATTTACATGAACATATTTTGGGTTGTATCAGTTATCATCCACAAATTTTATTTCAATCGAATTATTTTATTATAGTATGTCAGATGAATTCGAAGACCTATCCACTGATTTGGAAGAAGAAGAACAGCCATCGGTTGTAAAAACTCCAAAAGCTGGAAAAATTAATGTGTTTTTTCAGTCGACGATAGGTCCCTCTCAAAAAAGCGAAAAAATGCAGGTTACTCTAGAAGCTCCTGTTGTTGATCTAAAATATACTATTTCTCAATTATTCTCTCTAGATGCTGATGATTTTCATCTGTCTCATGCGGGTAGAACTATGGATCCTGAAGATATTTTAGGTAATTATGATTTAGAAGAAGGAGATACAATACTATTAATCCCTGTATCAACTGCTGGATGGTAGTTATTGGCGAATTTGGGAAGATCATTCTGCAACATTTTTATTGATGATTACTCATATTCTATTAAGGACATTAACATGACAAGAATAGATGAAAGCGATAAGATTCTTGATGAAGCAATGAAGAGTTTAATTCTAACTGCTGCTAAAGATGGGATAATTACAAAAGAGGAACATAAGTTTATTGGTGAAATGGAGATTACATTTGATTATTACAGGAAAGCATTGGATAAAGCTTTTGAGGACGGTATCATTTCTAAACAAGAATCACTGCATTTACATCGCATTAAGGAAATTATAATTGCAGAGGGATTTGAGGTAGCAGAGGAATACAAAGGTGTGAGTCAGGACATGATGAATTTGTTGATATCCATTATTTGTTCTTTAAAAGTTCCAGATGCTACGAAATGATTGATAATTGCTTTAGCTTCAAACCATTTGAAATATAGAAATATCGTAACAACAGACAGATATAATTTCTGCGGATGATTCTACTATAACAGTTATTAGATACGGAATCATAATACTATAGTATGTACTACTTTAGTAGTACTAGTTATCTATAAGTTGTGATTATTTGAAAAAAGTAAAGGTTATTCTAGTTATATTAATTTTGTTTGGATTCAACATTGGAAATATTCTCCACATGTCACCTAATAGCAATGTGGGCTTTTCCACAAATAAGTTTGGTACAAATCCAATTTTTGCGGAACCATTTTATTCTACTCCGTTCTATTCCACACCAATCTATTCCACACCTTTCTATTCCACACCTTTCTATTCCACACCATTCTATTCCAC
>CAZRLL010000115.1:0-7354 GCA_964600735.1 uncultured archaeon | reverse complement strand
TGGGATTAATTAATTGGTTAGAAGGATTTTCTAATGAAGAAAATCAAGAAGATCTATCCATCATCCTAAACAAGTTTGAGACAAAAATCACCAAAGACCTCCTTAAATTTTACGATAAGAAGGCTGATTTGATCGATAATTTAGAGGATAAGATTGAGAAAAACGGATCGAAAAACAACAAAAAAATGAATAAACATCTGGATAAATTTGAGAAGAAGTTGTTTAAGCAAATAGTAACCTTCGAAAAAAAGGTCACTAAAATGTTGTACTCATTACAAGGTGTACTATTCAAGATGGGTATAGAATACTATGACGCTGAAATTCCTTTGAATGTTAATTTAATCTATGATTGGGAATATAAAGGAGATCAGTTTTCTGAAAATTCCATTCAAATAGCCATACTTGATAGTGGTATTGATACAGATCATCTTGATCTTGTAGATAATATTGCTTGGACTTATGATGCCACAGGTAGTGGATCAGTCGAAGATGAAACAGGGCATGGAACCCATGCTGCAGGGATTATTGCTGCCAGTAAAAACGGGTACGGAGTAACTGGTGTTTATGCTGATGCTGAAATTTATGCAATTAAGGTGGTATCAGGAGATCAGATGATTGGTGATTGGAAATGGCTCGAAGAAGCCATATATAAAGCAGTACAAGGTCCTGATGGCATTATTGGTACTCAAGATGATGCAGAGGTAATTTCCATGTCTTTTGGATCTAGGGACGAAGTACCGCCCCAATATATCCATGATGCAATTTCTTTCGCATTTGATCAAGGAACGGTTATAGTAGCAGCTGCAGGTAATGAGGGTGATGGAGATCCCAGTTCTGATGAGATAAATTGGCCGGCTGCTTATGACGAAGTAATTTCGGTTGGTACTGTTCATTCTGATGGAAGTTTAGCCCATTTCTCCAATACTGGGGAATTCATTGAAGTTGTTGCCCCGGGTAGTAATATTCTATCAACATATCTCAATAACCAATACGCTTTTTGGACAGGCACTTCTATGTCTGTGCCACATGTTAGTGCGTTGATTGCATTGATTATTGCACAATATGGTACACTTCCAGTTGGTTCAATCAGTGATCTGGGTTCAGACACAATTCGTGGCATTTTGCACTCAAATACGGTTGATCTTGGCCCATCAGGCTGGGACACTGGATATGGTTGGGGTTTAGTTCAATTTTAAACTTAATAAATGTATATAAAAAGAAAAGTTAATATTAAAAAAGATCCTTATTTTTATTTTAGTGTCTAAGTTGGGAGAATACATATGGAAGAAATGATTATCCCAATAGAATATCAATCGATATTTAATAAAATTTCTCCCACTGAGAAGACCCAATTCAATGAGTACTTATCAAAATATACAATAAAAAATGAACACTCTTATATCAAAATAGCACTCTCTATTGAGAATTCAATAATTGGAGCTATATCACCCTCTCCTAATTGGTATTATATTTTCGCAAAAATCCTTTTTATTGCAGCTAAATACGATAAATTATTGGAGTTCTGGAAGGATCCGTCCAATAAAAATAACTTTTATCTATATCCATTTGTAGCTCGTGTTTACACCTATAGAAATGAATTTGATTTAGCATTCGAACTTTGTCAGGAATCTATGTTACATATAAATGAAATGGATAGAGAATTGTATGTGATTTACTTCTTTGAAACATATTTTACAATGGGACTAATCCATACCTACAACCGAGATTTCACTAAATTATCCAAAGTAATAGAAAAGTTAGAACAAACATACGTTCTTTTCAAAGATGAAAACAGGATAAATGAGGAGAATAACCTCGACTTATTATACTATCCTTCTATTCTACAGGTGTTAAATTTTTTCTTCAACGGAAAATCTAAAAAAATGCGTGGAAAATTGTTGGAAATTAAGCCTTGGATTGATAAATTAAAGGATCCCTGGGCCAAAGGTTATTTTTTCAATTTATTTGGAATTTCTTGTCTACAGGCTCAAAAAGTAAAAGAAGGTGAAGAAAGTTTCAAAATTGCATATAAACACTTTCAAAAAGTACATGATTTGCGTGGGTTCACCACTGTAGGAGCAAATCTTGGAGTATCGCTAGTTACTAGAGGTTACCGAAAAGAAGGAAGAGAATATATCGAAAGCATATTAGAACCAATGATCAGCTTAAAAAATTACACTTTAGCAATTACTAATATGTTAACTGTCGCTAAATCCTATCTAGATGAAAAATTATTCAAATCGGCAAGACACTATCTCGAATGGGCAGAAAAACTTTCCGTAAATGCAGAGATTACAGAACCAGCAACATATTCACTGTTTTGCTATTTTTATTCAAGATTAAGTGAACTTGACAAAGCAGATTTTTATTTGGAAAAACTCAGAGAAATGGCAAGAATTCCCAAAGATATGCTCGTATTACCAAGATTGAGTAAACGTTCTGATGACGATGTGTACACGTTGCTATGGTATTATAATGCAACTGCGGTTAATGCGATGGTTAAGGGAAATTTACAGCTTGCTCAAAGAAGTATTGAGGAGGGAATATTTAAATCCGATAATCATGGACATTATGATACTTCCCTTGAATTATCAACAATTGCCGTCGAAATTATCCTGAAAAGGTATCTTGTTCAGAGAAATCGAGACTATATGGTGAATGCTATTGAATTGCTGAAAGATATTGGTACATTAATTTCGAAGATTGAAAACCCATATTTCTCTACAATCTTTAATTTACTCTCTGCTTACTTGTATTTGGCATTATCAGATAATACGGAAGCCTTGGTACATTATGATATGGCGAAGGAGTATAGTAATAAACTAACAACGAGTGAGCAATATGAAGAGGTAATACTGTTTAAGGAGCGAAGGGAGTTTTTATTTCGAGCTACACCCAAACAATCTATTCAAAATCCGTTATTTGAACCATTTTTTAAATATTGGCTTTCCGAAGAAACCCTACCAATATTTTTCACATTGGAGGCTATGCGATTGCTAAACAATTTACAATTCCATAATACAGATTTGGAGTTTGATGAGGATAAGGACAAGTTACCTTTAATGTTACTGATACTGGGAGTAGGAGGAGTGACAATATTTTCCAAAAGATTTTATGAATCTGAAAGCATCGTATTGGATGAATCCCTTGTAGGTGGGTTTTTTGGAGCACTCACCAGTTTTTCTCAAGAATTATTTGGTGGGGGAATGCTAACAAGAGTAGATCAGGAAAATTATGTGTTATTATTGGAAAAGATAAGTCAAGATAATATTTTAATATTAATAGTGGAAGAGGAAACCTATCATATCAGAAAGAAATTCAAGCAATTTTTTCAAGAATTGAGTAGAATGAAAGTGATTGAGTATTTGGATGCCAATATTTTTCTAACCGAGGTAGATCCCCAGTTTCATATTATTAACAGTTTGATAGATATTATTTTTGGGTTGAAAGAAAAAGTTTGATTATTCGAGTGCATCTAAAATTTCCCTGTATTTCACAGTTTCAAAGATCTCATTCCAAGAATCTATTTTTTCTTTTTGATCAGCACGGATCTTGCCATATACTGGATTTGCTGTTAATTGTTTGATTGTACTATAAGTATCACCGGCCACTAATAAAACTGGTACCTTTGATGTCTCTGCTTTTGCTAAGACCATTTGACTTGGATGGAGACCACCAGTTAAAATTAAGACAGATGTGTCTGTTTCCAAGGCAGCAATTGCCAGTTGGGGTCTATCTCCACCTGTAATAACTGCTTTATTAACTGATCTTCTAAAGTATTTTAACGCAGATTCTGGTTCCATTGCACCGACCATATAATTTTCCACTAATTTGTGCTGATATTGCTCTCCAGCTATAACTTTTGCATTCAGCACTTCGTTTATCTCCTTTACCGATGGAGCGACCAGTGTGGTCCTGTCCGGAACCAGACCAAAAGTATTTATTTTGTGTTGATCACGAAGTTTTGGGCATATCGCTGTTTCAAATAATCCAAACAGTTCCTGAGGTACAAGTGTGAGAATACCACCAATAACATCAATGTCTGCTGCTTTCAAGTACTGTGTTGTGAGAATTAATCTATCAGCATCTACAACTTCTTCACCAGAGGATAGAATTAAGACTTTTGCATCAAGCATTATAGCTAATTCCTTAGTGGATAATCCGAGAAATGCGAGCCGATGAACCATGCGACAGCTTTCAATTAATATAATATCATAGTTTGATTTCATTGAATTGTAAGCATCTAAAATCGATTTTTTGATGTTATCTTTTTGTTCTTCGGTCATATCGTACTCATATGATGATACAAGTGCTGGACAGATGGTACTTGGATCTTCCTTCATCTCCAATAATTCCTTTGCATCTACAGCATCAGTATCTTGTTCAAGATCTGTTATTGGTTTGAAGTATCCAACCCTCTTTCCCTCTTTTTTAATTTTCAAAGCCAAGGCAAGGGTAAAGGTAGTCTTACCAACACCCGGGCTTAAACTAGTTATGAATAAATTGGAAGTCATTTTTCTCTCCTTTTCATTGCTTTTTCTTTTGATAGTGTTATTTTGACATCTACAGCTGAAATTCCCTCACCTTCATCAAACACAAATAGGGGGTTGATGTCAAGCTCCAGAATTTCAGGATAATCAGTGACTAATTGTGACAATCTTTGCAGTACTTCAATCACTTTATTTATTTCGCTAGGTTTATCTCCACGTACTCCCTCCAGGATTTTATAGATACGAGTCCTTTCTAACATTTTGGTTGCCTCAGTCTTATTTAAAGGGGTTAAACCGAATGAAATATCTTTGTGATATTCAGCGTACACACCCCCACTCCCGATAATTATCAAATGACCGAACTGTGGATCTTCTGACAACCCAAGGATTAGCTCACGTCCAACTTTCGACATTTCCTGAATATCTATGCCAATCACCTTGGATTCTGGTGCGTAAGTCCTGCCGGCATTCATCATGCGACTGAAATTCGATCGAACTTCTTCTGCAGTTTTTACTCCTATCACCACCCCTCCCAAATCGGTCTTATGTATAATATCAGGGCTAGTTATTTTCATAACAACTGGATAACCAATTTCACCAGCAATACGCACTGCTTCATTGATAGAGAATGCAGTTTTAGTTATAGGGGCTGTAATACCATATGCTTGGGCAATTGCTATAGCTTCAGACCCCAGCATGGTTACTCTACCCTTATTAATTACTGACTCGATTATTTCGTCGACTTCATTCTTGTTTACATCAAATAATTCAGGTTTCAAATATCCAGATTGCCGTTCTTTTTTTATCTGAGCATATTTCCACAAGCCATTAAGCGAGGTGACACCTCTTTCAGGGAATGAAAAGCAGGGAATGCCATTCTCCTTGAGTAATTTACTCCCCTCTGCTAGATCTACACCACCCATGTATGCAGCTGCAACTGGTTTCTCTGGATATTGTTTATGCATTTCTATTAAAACTTGAGCAGTTTTCACTGGTTCAGTCATACCTTGAGGTGTTATTATTAACAAAATCATGGAGACCAATTCATCAGCAAGAGTTGCCTCCAGTGCCACTTTATATTCAGCTGCATTACCAGTTCCCAAAACATCTACGGGGTTATAAGCCGAAGCAGCTGGGGGTAGATTCTTCTGCAGGTATTCAATCGTATCAGCAGATAGGGGTGTAACATTTAATCCTGAAAACTCGGCAAAATCAGTAGCAATAATTCCTGGCCCACCAGCATTGGTAATAATACAAATATTCGCGGATGAGGGTAAAGGTTGTGTGGCAACTGCAGTAGCAGCATCAAATAATTCCTGAACAGATTCAGCACGGATTACACCGGCTTTCTCGAATGCCACGTTATAAGAAGTATCAGCTCCAGCAAGACTACCCGTGTGACTAGAGGCGGCTCTAGCACCTGCTTGTGATGAGCCTGATTTAATAACAATAATCGGTTTATTTAAGCTAACTTCCTGACACACCTCGATAAATTCCCTTCCATGGTTGATAGCTTCGATATAGGCCAATATTGCATCTGTATGTGGATCTACCCCAAGTTCTCTTATCAGATCAACCTCGTCAACATCCAACTTATTACCTACACTGATGAATTTTGAGAAACCAAGACCCTCATTTAGTGACCAGTCAAGTATTCCAGTAATTAATACACCTAATTGGGAAATAAAACCCAGATTTCCTTTTATTGGCATACTAGATGCGAAGGATCCATTCAATGGAGTATGGGAATCGAGTAATCCTAGACAATTGGGTCCAATTGCTCTTATATTATATTTTTTTAGTTTCTTACCGAGTTCCTTTTCAAGTTGAGCTCCTTCTGCACCCACCTCCTTGAACCCAGCAGTAATTATGACTACATATTTAATTCCCAAACTGCCCATTTCGTCAATAACATTATTTACAAACCTTGCCGGTACTGCTATCATAACCAATTCAATTGAGCCTTGATAATCAGAAAGTGATTTATAGGCTTTAAAACCTTGAATTTCTTCACTCTTGGGATTAATTGGAATGATTTCACCTGGATATTTGAATTGTGATAAATTGTTCACCACATCATACCCAACCTTGCCTTTTGCATTAGATGCACCAACAACGGCGACAGATTTTGCATTGAAAAAGGTGGACAATTCAGATTTAATTTGGTTAGAGATTGTATCGGCCAAAAATCTACCTCGGTTTATACAATGTAAGAAAAATCTGAATATCAATAAAGATTGTCTCAAGCATTTAGATATTTTCTAATCAATTTCGTTCAATTTACTGATTTTTTGCTAAAAATAAAATAAAGATAATTTTAATTTAGTAGTAAGGAAAATTATCCCAGGATTTCAGTTTTGAATCTCTTTAATAATTCACGCGCTTGTTCGTCAGCCTCTGTAAAATCGATAAATTTCTGAATTGTATTCATCGTGATCCCACTTATGGAATGTTCCATAGAACATGCATCAAGTTCGGATACATCTTTCGGAATCCCTAGTATTTGAAGCAATCGATTCATCAGATTGTAACTCACATTTATATTTTCTGCCACATCTTTTCCAAGATCTGTTAATGTAATTTTACCATATTTTTCATAATTCAAGAATCCGTCGTGTGCCATTCTTTGAACTGCTTCGGTGACACTTGATAAGCTTCTATCCATTTTTTTTGCGATTTCTGATATCCTTGCCTGACCCTTCTGAATTGAAAGCATATATATTCTTTTCAGATAGTTTTCAGTGGTTTCTGTAAGCTGTGCTATTTTGGGAGATAATTCCTCAGTCAAACGGATTCACCATTCTATACTATCGTATTTGAAGTATATCGATTAATTAATCCTATTTATGTAGATTAAAAAATAG